>CAKZNY010000026.1 GCA_937132145.1 uncultured Paracoccaceae bacterium
GCCAACGTCTTTGGACAAGATGAAACTGTCGATGAAACTGACGCATTGTTCATGCTGGGGGCTTGCGCTTCGTTCGTTTCTTATCTGATCGCCAGAAGCGATTGAAAGCTTTAATCCGGACTGGTCCGCGTTGAGGCCCCCTGCATAGCTGACGTTGGGTGAAATCACAAAAAGCCGCTGCTTTTCCTCAGAGAGGACAAAAATGTTCTCTAAATCAATACTATGCGGTGTTTATATTCTTGGGCGCAGCCCTAAACGTCCAGCTCCACCCATATTGGCACGTGGTCTGATGGGCGTTCCCTCCCCCTCATATGCCGGTCGATTTCACAGGCTTTTAGGCGGTCGGCGGCTTGGGGGGTTAGGAGGAAGTGGTCGATGCGGATGCCGTCGTTTTTGGGCCATGCGCCGCGCTGGAAATCCCAGAAGGTGTAGGTCATCGGGGCGGTGTTCAGGGTTCGGAAGGCCTCGGTAAAACCAAGGTTGAGGATTTTTCGGTAGGCGGACAGGCTCTCGGGGCAGTAGAGCGCGTCGCCCCACCAGTCATCCGGGCGGGCGGCGTCTTCGGGTTGGGGGATGATGTTGTAATCGCCCGCCATTAGCGCGATTTCTTCGGATGCAAGGAGTTCTTGGGCGCGGGTGAACATCCGCTCCATCCATGCGAGTTTATAGTCGAATTTTGGGCCAGGCAGCGGGTTGCCGTTGGGCAAATACAGGCCGCAGATGCGGACGGTGTTTATGGTGGCCTCGATCCAGCGGGCTTGTTCGTCGGCGTCGTCACCGGGGAGGCCGCGGGTGACGTCCTCGATGGGGTATTTTGACAGGATCGCGACACCGTTGAAGGATTTCTGGCCGTGGGTCTCGATGTTGTAGCCGAGGTCTTCGATGGGCTCGCGGGGGAAGTTTTGGTCGATGGATTTGACTTCTTGCAACAGAACCACGTCGGGGGCGGTTTCCTCTAGCCATGTCAACAGGTTGGGCAGGCGCGCTTTGATGCCATTGATGTTGAACGATGCGATTTTCATGGGCGGCCTTCTTGTTAACGGTTTGTCTACGTTTGATTGATATAGGTTTCAGGCGGGCTTTGGAACTGTGGATTACATGGCGAACGATTATAAATTCGTTAAGGTTTTTGGCGAACGGAATACGGGTACGCGGGCGTTGATACGGATGCTGGCGGCGCAGGACGGTGTGCGGATGCAGCCTTTTGGGGAGCGGGGGGCGTTGAACTTGCCGCAGAATGCTGACCTGCGGGCGGTGATTGAAGCGACATATAAAGGCAAGTGGCGCAAGGTTTACCGTGATGCGTTAAGGGATAATGAACAGGCGGTGGCGTGTCCGACGAAGGCGTGGAAGCATGCGTTGCCGGTTTGGGATCAGGCGTTTGCTGTGAAGCGGGCGCATGTGGTTTTTTGTGTGCGAAATCCGTATTCATGGGCGTTGTCGTTGGCGCGGCGACCGTATCATCAGAAAGGCCCGAAAACCACGCGGATGGAGGATTTCGTGGTGCAGCCGTGGTTGACCGTTGCGCGCGATAATATGGAGGCGGTTTTGCCCTCGCCCATGGAGTTGTGGAACCGCAAAGTTGCGGCATACGGGGCGTTTATGCGGCAGGCGGATGTGCCGGTGCGGGTGATCAGGTTCGAGAGTTTTGTGGCTGATCCTGCGGGGGAAGTGCGACAGGTGTTGTCGGATTTCGGGATACCGTTCGGGGATGTGCTGCCGGTTGCATCAACAAAAAGCCCCGCGATGACGCTGAAGGATATTTCAGCGTATTACGCGCGGGAGGACTGGAGGAAACTTCTAACAGCGGAAGTGGTGACGGCCATCAACGGGTCGATCGACTGGGAATTGGCGGCGCAATACGGGTATTATCGCCTAAAACCAGCGGAATTCCCGTCGCGGGGAATTACATGGAGAAGCTTGTTCCGCAGCCGCAGCTTGACGTTGCGTTCGGGTTCTCGATAACAAAGCGGGCACCGATGAGTTCTTGGGAATAATCAATCACGGCGTCCGTAAGAAACGGCAGGGAAACCGGGTCGATCAAAACTTTTGTGCCGTCTTTTTCCAGGATCAGGTCATCGTCGGCGGGATCGTCGAGTTTGATTTCATATTGGAAACCGGAACAACCACCACCCTCTACCGCTACGCGCAGGCATTTGGTTTCGGAGGCTGCCGCGTTAATTGCGTCTATTTGTGCAAACGCGCGGTCTGTAACTTTGGGAGGGAGTGTAAGCTGCATCTTTCGGCCTGTATCCTATTGCTGTAACAAGGGGAACATAGACCCTGACGCGGGTTCAAACAAGACCGGAGGCTAAGATGCGCGCTATTTACGCAAGTGACCCTGATCAAAGTCGGGGGCGGCTGTTCGACGAGGGTGGCTCTGCCCACCGTTCGGCCTTTCAGCGGGATCGCGACCGGATCATCCATTCCAGCGGGTTTCGGCGCTTAAAGCACAAGACGCAGGTTTTTGTGGAGCACGAGGGGGATTATTTCCGCACACGTCTTACGCACTCGATTGAAGTGGGGCAGGTGGCGCGGACGATTTCGGGGGCGTTGGGCCTGAATATTGACCTGACCGAGGCCGTAGCCTTGGCGCATGACCTTGGCCACACGCCGTTCGGACATACTGGCGAGGATGCGTTGAATACGTGTATGGCGGATTATGGCGGCTTTGATCATAACGCGCAGGCATTGAAAATTATCACGTCGCTGGAAAAGCATTACGCCGATTTTGATGGTTTGAACCTGACATGGGAAACGCTGGAGGGGATCGCGAAACATAACGGGCCGGTGACCGGTGATTTGCCGTTCGCGCTGGCGGAATATACCGCGAAGCACGATCTGGAACTGGACACTTATGCCAGCGCAGAGGCGCAGGTGGCGGCGATTGCGGATGATATTGCCTATAATAACCACGATCTGGATGATGGGCTGCGGGCAGGATTGTTTAGCGTTGACGACATATGTGCGTTGCCAATTATTGGTAAATGCTTTGCAGAGGTAGATGATAAATATACAAATCTAGACCCGATTCGCCGCCAACACGAGGCATTGCGGCGGGTGTTTGGCGTTATGGTCGAGGATGTTCTGATCACCAGCCGCGCGCGCTTGGCCGCATCATCCGCACGCTCGGCACAAGATATTCGGGGGTTGGGCGCGCCGGTTATCCAGTTTTCCGACGGGCTTTTTAATGACCTTAAACAGATACGCGAATTTCTTTTTGAAAACATGTACCGCCACTGGACCGTGCGGCGGATGCGGCGCAAGGCGGCGATGATTGTGGTCGATATTTTCGATATTTTTATGGAGGATTCGGGCATGATGCCGCCGGAATGGAAGGCCGCCGCTATGGGCGACGAGACCCACCGCGCGCGGGTTATTGCGGATTATATCGCTGGAATGACGGACCGTTTTGCCTTGCAGGAGCATGCAAAATTGACGGACCCCAATTTGAAAAGTTAAATCAACTGGGGTTCCGGTTATTACTTGTCAGTCGGTGTTTGATTCAGCGGCTTTCTTCTCGGCCAGCATGATCTGGATGATCGAGACCATCTCTTTGGATTGGCGTGGGGATGTAACGCCGCCAATCCCGAGGTGTCTACCCAAATTCCACCACATGCCGGGGGCCCACGAGCGGGGGGCGCGCTCTTTTAAAATCACAAGAAATCCGTTTGACGGTTTGAAGGCGAAGAAGCCCTTATCCACTTTGCTTATGTCGTCGAGGCGGCATAGGACGCGACCGGATTGTGTGATGATAGCCTCGCGCGTAAGCAGAATGGTGGTTTCAGTCGCGCGGTAAAGACGGTGGCCGGCCCAGAGGAACAGGCCGCCAATCAGGACCAACGCAAACAGGGCCAGAGTGTTTGTAGGAGGGGAAACCGCAGCAATATAGAGCAGTATTATGCCAAGGCTTGCGATGCCTATCACGCCGAACATTCTGCGGCCTTGAGATACTTCGAGTTTTACTAATATTTCGGACATGTGGTGCTCCTGTCTATTTCGGGTCTTCATACGGGGTTCGGACGGAATGTGCCAGTGGGCTTATCCCAAGATGGCCAGCCACATGGACGCCGAGAAGATGGAGGCCACCGTTCCCAGCAAAACCGCACTGGCGGCGGCACCTTTGGCACGGTTGTACATGTTGGCAAAAACATAAGCGTTAATGCCGGGTGCCATCGCGGCGGTAATAACGGCGGAACGGGTGAACTCGATCGGTAGGTCGAACACGACCGTGCACATTACATAAGCGATGGCTGGATGGAGCATGAGTTTCAGGGTGGAAATCATGCTGGCCTCGCCCAGACTGGCGCGAAGGGAATAGCGTGTGAGGGTTCCACCCAAGGCAAAAAGCGCGGCAGGCAGGGCTGCGCTGGCGACCATTTCTGTAGCGGAAATAAGGGTTTCGGGCAGGGTGATGTTGGTGATGTTTACAGCGAATCCGAGGGCTAGGCCGATCATCAAGGTGTTGCGGAACATCGCTTTCATCACGGCGCTTGCTGTGCCGACAACGCCGCGACCGTCGGCGCGGGATGCCTCCATCACTGTGATGCCGATCAGGTAAAGAAGCGGTGCGTGGATCGAGATAATGGCGTAATTTCCTGCTAGCGCGTCTGTGCCGTATGCGCGCTCCATAATCGGCAGGCCGAGGAGTAGCGAGTTGGAGAACATGGCCGCAAACCCGATGGCAACGGAATCGCCCGGGCGGCGATGAAAAAGCGTTCGGGCACCTATTATGGCGATGGTAAAGCTAAGGATCGCGCCTGTGTAGAAGGCAACCATCAAGCGCCAGTCGAACACGGCGGCGAAGTCTAGGCGCATGATGCTTAGGAACAACAGGCAGGGGATGGCGAAGCCTTGGGTGAAGCTCATCAGCCCATCGACCGCGCTGCTTTTGAACAGGTTGAGTTTGACCGCAATATAACCTGCGCCGATCACCAAAAAGACCGGCATAACCACGTTAAGCAGTTGAAGGATCATGTCTCGATTTCGATCACCATACCGTCGTGCGCGGGGGTGATATGGTCGGGGGTTTCGGCATTTAAGATTTCGTAATCAAGGTCGATGTGCATGTTGGTGATGATGGCGCGTTCGGGTTTGGCGCGCTCGATCCACTCAAGTGTGCGGGCGAGATGCGCGTGGCTGGAGTGTGGGGTGTAGCGCAGGGCGTCCACCACCCAGACTTTCAGATTGCCCAGCTTTTCCCATGTAGATTCGTAGATTTCGGCGGCGTCGGGCAGGTAGGCCAGATCGCCGATACGAAACCCGAGCGCGTCGATTCTGCCGTGTTTGACCTTGAGCGGTTCGAAGTGGATAGTGCCGCCAGCGCCTGTGATCTCGGTGCGGTCGGTTATGGCGTTTAGTTCCAGAATTGGCGGGTACATGCTGCCCGGAGGCTGGATGAAGGCGTACCCGAACCGCGCGAGAAGGCTGTCGGTTGTGCGGGTGTCGGCCCAGACAGGCAAGCGGGATTTGCGGTTGAAAACGATCATTCGCAGGTCGTCGATGCCGTGCATATGATCGGCGTGGTCGTGGGTGAATATCACCCCGTCGAGGTGGCCAATACCTGCATCGAGCAATTGCGCGCGCATGTCTGGTGAGGTGTCGATCAGGACGCGGGTGGTTTTGTCCCCGTCGATCCGCTCGACTAGCATGGAGCAGCGACGGCGATGGTTTTTAGGGTTTGACGGGTCGCACGCGCCCCATAATCCGCCGAGCCGCGGCACGCCGCCTGATGATCCGCAGCCGAGGATTGTGTAGCGTAGGGTCGCCATTATGCGGCGCTCCATGCAGCGGCTTTGGCAAAAAGGCGGTCGAAATTGGCCGAGGTTTGGGCGGCAAAATCGGCGTAGTCCATGTTGAAAACTTCGGCACCGGTTTGGGCGGTAAGGGCGGTGTAGGCAGGCTCGTTCCGTTTGCCGCGGTGGGGGTGTGGCGCAAGGTAGGGCGCGTCGGTTTCAACCAGAATGCGGTCAACGGGGGCGGATGCGAAAATCTCGCGCAACTCGGTGCTTTTCTTGAATGTCGCGATGCCGGACATGGACAGATAGAACCCCAGATCGAGCGCGGCGCGGCCTAGTTCGGCGCTGGAGGAAAAACAGTGCATGACGCAGTTGAACGCACCAGCCTTATGTTCTTGAGACAGAAGTTTTGCCATGTCTGCATCCGCCGCCCGTGCGTGGATTATCAGCGGGAGGGAGGTTTGACGGGCGGCTTCGATGTGTATCCGCAGGCTTTCCTTTTGCACGTCTTTCGTGTCGGCGGTGTAGTGGTAATCCAGCCCTGTTTCACCGATCCCGACCATTTTGGGGTGCTTGGCGATTTCCAACAGTTGGTCGAGCGTGGCCATGGGTTCGGCTTCCGCGTTCATCGGGTGCGTGCCGACGGCGTAGAACACGGGAGCGTGGGTTTCCGCGATGGCGCGGACTTGGGGTTCTGCGTGTAGTTTGGTGCAGATGGTCACCATGCGGGTTACGCCTGCGGCTTGTGCGCGGGCGATAACTTCGGGTATCTCGCCCTCGAAATCAGGGAAGTCCAGATGGCAGTGGCTGTCTACGATTGCGGGTTTTGTCATCGTGGCTCCGGCGTTAGGCCGACAGAAGGGAAGCCCGTCCGGCGGTCGCATCAATACTAAAGAACGTATCAAGGATCACTTGCGCGGGGTCAAGGTTTACAGCGCGTGCATGGGCGATACGGGCGGTTAATTCTTGCACCAGTGTCGCCCATTCGCGGGCTTGATAGGGATTGGCAGACAGGCGTGCCGCTAGTTCGGCCTCGCCGTTGAGCACGATTTCACCGCGCCCTTTTGCACCGCTTAGGGCAAGACGAGAGAGCGCGAGCATCAGCAGGCGCACGGTCATGTCGTATCGGCCCTCGGCGCCTTTACCGGCGCATTTCTCGCCAAGCGCGATAATGCGCGGGCGGTTCATTCGCGGGGCCGTGGACAGCAGCGAAAGGATGTTTTGGTAAATCTCCAATCCATCATTGGCCAGCAAATCGATGCATTCACCCGCCGAACCACCGGAAAGCGCATTCAGTGCGTCGTTGTTACTGTCAGGAAATCCGGCTTGATCCATCACTTTCCCCAGCGCGTCGGGCGACAACGGGCTACAGCGCAATTCGCGGCAACGCGAGCGGATGGTTGGCAGAAGTTTGGCGGGCTGGTGGCTAATCAGCATGATAACCGTTTTCGCGGGGGGCTCTTCCAGCACTTTCAGAAGCGCGTTTTCGGCGGAGGTGTTCATTTCATCCGCCGCATCGACAATCGCGATGCGCCAGCCGCCGTCTGCGGCAGAGAGGGTGAAGAAACTTTTCAGCTTGCGCACCTCGTCGACGGTGATCGCTGTTTTGAGGCGCTTTTTCTTTTCGTCCCATGGGCGGCGGCAGAGGAATATGCCGGGCTCGGCCAAAGCGGCTACGCGGCGGAAAACCGGATCATCCGGGGGGATATGCAAAGTGTCAGCGGTAGACGCTTTGAGCATGCCTGCATCGTTGTCGCTGGCCAGAAGGAAGCGCGCGATGTTCCACGCCAAGGTAGCTTTTCCGGTGCCTTTGGGACCTGTGATCAGCCAACTGTGGTGCAACCGGTTTTGGTTGAAGCCTTCCAGAAAAGTTGCGACGGCCACGTCTTGGCCGAATAATACAGGGGTTTTTCGGGGGTGGGGGGCGCCCTCGATGCGGTCGGATTCAGGGATTTCGTCGAGATCACTCATCCGGTCACCTCTAGGGCGAGGGTCAGGATTTCGGGGGAGATTTCATCGATGGGGCGATTGCCGTCGATCAGAACGCACCGTTCTGGCGTTGATTTTGCGAGGGTTTGGAAGCCGTCGCGCAGGCGGTGTTGGAACTCTAGCCCGAAGTCCTCGAACCGGTCCTCGCCGGATTTTCGGGCCAAGCCACGGGAAAGGGCGGCGTCGGGATCCATGTCGATAATGAAGGTGCGATCGGGTTCAAAGCCGATCATAAGGTCGTGGATGGCATCGACGGTTTCGCGCAATTCGGAGCGTACGGCCCCTTGGTAAACGCGGGTGGAATCGGCGAAGCGGTCAGAAATCACGATGTCGCCGCGTTCCAGTGCCGGAAGGATGGTGCGTTCTACGTGGTCGCGCCGTGCGGCGTAGAACAACAGGATTTCGGTTTCGGGCGACCAGCGGTTCGGGTCGCCTTCAACCAGTAGTTTACGGATTTCTTCCGCCCCCGGAGACCCCCCCGGTTCGCGGGTCAAAACGACTGAATGCCCGCGTTCACGCAGGGCTTCGGCCAGAATTTTGGCTTGGGAGGATTTGCCCGAACCATCGATCCCCTCGAACGTCAGGAATACACCTTTGGTCAAGCTCAGCCCCCCGACGTGGCGGTGCGAATACGCCTAAGGAGAATTTCAACAGTGGCGGAAATACGTTCCGCAAAACCACCTGCCTCGACCGATGTCAGGGCGGTCAGCGGGAAGCTTATGGGGTCTGAATCAGGGACGATGATGACCAGCTCGCCGATCTTTTGGCCGGCGCTGATAGGGGCCTCGATCGGGTCAGTATAGGTGTAATATGCGGTGGTCTGGCTTAGGCTTTGAAGGGGAAGCAGCAGTTCTATGTCGCTCGAGAGGGCCATCTCAACGGTTTTTTCAGCGCCCAGCCACACGTTTGCACTGTCGACCGGTTCACCGGCTTTGAACAGGGTTTTCATTTTGAATTCGCGAAATGCCCACCGCACGACCCGCTCGGCTTCGGTTGAACGTGTCAGCGATGAATCCATTCCACCGAGCATGAAGACAATCCGGCGCCCCTCGCTTACGGCGGAGCCAACGAGACCGTAACCAGCCTCTTGCGTGTGGCCGGTTTTCAGGCCGTCTGCGCCAATCCCCAATCCCAAAAGCGGATTGCGGTTGTTTTGCACGATGTTTTCCCATGTGAAGGTTTCTTCGGCGAAGTACCCGTAATACTGCGGGAATTTTTCGATCAGGCGCGTGGCTATAAAGACGAGGTCTGTGGCGCTCATTTCTTGCCCGGGATCAGGCCAGCCAGTGGAGTTGACGAAGTTGGAATCCATCATTCCAAGTTCGCGCGCACGCAGGGTCATGCGTCTGGAAAATGCGTCTTCGGTTCCTGACATACCTTCAGCTAGAACGATACAAGCGTCATTGCCGGACTGGACTATGACGCCACGGATAAGGTCCTCGATTCGAATGCGGGTGCCTTCGCGTACGAACATTTTAGAACCACCCTTTTGCGCGGCTTTAGCTGACACACGGAAGGTGTCGTCCAAGGTTAACCGGCCGTCTTCCAAGGCCTCAAATACCATATTCAAGGTCATGAGTTTGGACATCGAGGCGGGGGGCATCGGCTCGTCCGCGTTTTTCGACAACAGGATTGTGCCAGTGTTGTAATCGACCACCAAGGCCGATCTAGCAGACGTTTCAAACGCGAACGCGGGTTGCAACAACAGGCTTGTCAGGGCGAATACGGCTATGAAAAATCGCAGGACCATTGGTTTTCCTTATCCCAGAATTATGGCGTCTGTATAGCCCAGTTCAATAACAACACTCATCATGATTTCCAATGCCTCGGGGGTTTTAGCTGGCCCGACAATGATGCGGTACAGCGTTTTTCCGCCGATCTGACGCTCGCGGATTTCGGCATCAAGCCCGGCTGTGGTCAATTTTGCGACGGTCACTTCGGCACGGGCTTTGTCTTGCAAGGTGGCTACTTGCACGTAGGTTCCCGGCCGGTCCGCTGCCTCGATCACCGAACTTACAGGTGGCAGGGCGGTTTCTTCGATGGCGGTGGCTATAATGGGCGTCGGGGTTGGTTCGACGATGGCGGCGGCCACTGGCTCTTCAATCGGAGTCGTCACCTCGGTTGGTTCCGGAGTTGGACGTCGCAGGGGCGTTGTCATGTTAAGCGTTTCCACCTCGACAACCACTTCGACGGTTTTGCGGCGAAGGGCAATGATAGTAAGTTCAACCGGAGTGCCAGCCTGAACGCCTAGGGCGGCCGCTGCATCGGCGGAAAGTTCGATTTTCGGGCCAGGGAAATCGCGCTCTCGTTTGTAAAGCGCCCCGATAACTTCTTTGCCTGTCGTATTATTTCGGATGCGGACCCGTTCGGGTTTTTCGATGTCAGGGTATGCGATCCAGACACCACCGAACGTTGGGCGACCATCCCAGAGGGCTTTGTCGGTGATGCTGAAGGCTTCCGGCGCGGTCACGTCGATTTCGACGGTTTCGACGGAATTGCCGTTTGGTAAAGGGATGTCCGGAGCCGCCCCTGACAAACCTTCGGCGCAGCCCGCCAACGCCAAGGTGCCCAGCAACGACGCAATGGCTGAATGGCGGGTAGACAGCTGTCTTTTGAAAAGCTTCATGTATCACCCCTGAACCCGAGCCAAATTGGCACTTCCGAGCCTGCTCGCCTCGATATCGCCGCGTCTTGCGGTCGTTGGCTCGAGTCTAGACAATTACCTGTGAAATGAAAAGTACCCAGATTTGAATTCCACGTGTGGACGTTCCGGGTTCTTCTAGTTACAAGCCCTCCCACGGAGAAGTGGCAGAGTGGTTTAATGCACCGGTCTTGAAAACCGACGTAGGTGAAAGTCTACCCAGGGTTCGAATCCCTGCTTCTCCGCCAGATACCCATTTCATTCAATATCATTAAGTAGTTTTAAGTAAGGTTTAACCCTTATTTATAAGTCGTAATTGCCATATCTCTACCTTTTCATTAATTTTCGATTACAGTGAATGCTGCTCACTGTGTGGTATATTATGTGGGATGAGAAAATGGAGTAAGGCAATAGCTCATTCGAATAGTATGACTTT
>CAKZNY010000027.1 GCA_937132145.1 uncultured Paracoccaceae bacterium
GTCGCTATGCTGTTTGGCTTCGGTGTCGCCACATTGGTGGCTGTCGGGAAAGCCAGCCAGAATCCGTGGGCCGCCATCCCCGCCAAAGCCTTCATCTTCTTGTTCCGCGGCTCCCCGCTGTTCATCCAGTTCTTCCTCGCCTATGAAATTTTTGTGCTGATCCCGAAAGTCGGCATCGACATCAACCTTGGTTTTATCACCATCACAGCCGAGACGCGGTGGTTAACCAAAGCATGGCTAGGTGCTGTGATCGTGCTGTTCCTCAACACCTCCGCCTATGCAGGCGAGATTTTCTACGGGGCACTTCGCGCAATCCCCAAAGGTGATATAGAGGCCGCCGATGCTTTCGGCATGTCCGGCTTCAAGAAGTTTCGCCGCATCGTCTGGCCTTCCATGTTACGGCTGGCATGGCCGAGCTACACCAACGAGGCGATATTCATGTTCCACGCCACCGCACTGGTGTTCTTCTCGGGCTTTCCTGCATGGCAGCAATCCGGTGACGCGCTTTATTATGCCAGCTATTTCGCCGATAAAACCTTCAACCCGTTTGTCTCGTATCCGATAATCGCACTCTATTTCATCATCTTTACACTGGTGATCATCACCGGATTCGGCTGGATCAACAAACGCCTGAACCGCCACATCGCGCCAGAACAGAAAATCAAATTCCGGTTCAAGCCGCAGTTCATTCGTTAAAACGGCACTTCGGACGTAAACACCATTTCCGCACCACCAACCGGATGGCGCAACTCCAACACCTCCGCGTGCAGTTGCAAGCGATCCGCCGCCATCAGCGCGTCGTCATCGGCGTAAAACCGATCCCCCAGAATCGAGTGCCCAATCGCCATCATATGCACCCGCAACTGATGCGTCCGCCCCGTCTTTGGATGCAGACGAACCCGCGTAGCCTCCGCTTCACGCTCCAACACCACCCAGTCGGTTTGCGAGGGCTTCCCCGTCTCATGGCAAACCTTTTGCCGAGGCTTGTTCGGCCAGTCCACGATTAGCGGCAAATCAATATGCCCGCTGTCCTCGGCCACATGCCCCCAAACCCGCGCCACATACGTCTTGCGCGTCTGGCGTTTCTCGAACTGCATCCCGATATGCCGCTGCGCCGCCTTGGTGCGCGCAAATACCATCACGCCTGATGTGGGAACGTCCAGACGATGCACCAACAGCGTTTCAGGGTAGATATCGCGCAGCCGTGTCTCAAGGCTGTCCTTATGCTCCTCCAACCGCCCAGGGACCGACAAAAGCCCCGAGGGCTTGTTGACGATCAACAAAGCCTCGTCTTCATGGATGATTTCGATGGGGTCGTCTGAGGGCGCGTAAATAAACTCGCGGCTCAAGCGACACCGTCGATCTGCAACGACAACGCATGTACGCGCTCGTTCAGCTCGGACTTCAGCACTTTATAAACCGCCCGTTGTCGCGCCACCCGCGAAAGATCGTTCATATGGGCGGATTTCATCACCACCTTGAAATGTGTCTCGCCACCCTCGATATAACCACCATGGCCCCGATGTTGCTCGCTTTCATCGATAACCTGCAGTTCAACAGGGCTGAACGCATCGGTCAGTTTTTGGGTTATCCGTTCACTATATGTCAAAATATCACACTCCGTTTGTTTTAGGCCTTGGCCATTCTGTTTCAGACAGTATTGTGTTGAGCCTGAGTCGGAAAGCTGAAAGGACAGTCTGCGATGAAACAGCGCTCACCGCTAAACTTTGACATTTCGGTGTCTGCGGATAAAAAACGCCGCTCCCGCATCCGTAGCAAATCGGGCGCGGTGGAATCTTCGTCGCGCGAATGCGAGAACCCCAGTTGCAAAAAAACCGGTAAATTCCGTGCGCCCAAAAGCCCCGACAACGTCGAGGAATTTGTGTGGTTCTGCCAAGAACACATCCGCGAATACAACAGAAAGTGGAATTTCTTCGAAAACCACACCGAGGAGGAGTTCGAAGAACAAATCGAATCCGACAAAGTCTGGGGCCGCGACACCAAACCTTTCCGCAATGCCATCAACAACGGTCGTGCCCGCGTAGAATCCGATGCCTTCCGACGCTTCGGCTTTGACGACCCATACGAAGTGCTAGGCGAAAACGGCACGCTAAACCCTGCCGCCGACCCACGCACCCGCGCCCGCCGCTTGCCCCCAACCGAGCGCAAAGCGCTGGAAATCATGGATGCCAAGGACACAATGACCAAGGTGGAGATCCGCAAAGTTTACAAATCCTTGGTCAAAGCCATGCACCCCGACCTGAACGGCGGTCGCCGCGACGACGAGGAACGCTTGGCCGAGGTCGTATGGGCATGGGAACAAATCAAAGGCTCGCGTAGTTTTATCGAGAAATAACGTCGCGCCAGTGGCGTTCCGGCCCCTTGCAAGCCCGCCCCGAATGTTACATATAATCTTGAATATTTAACGGCCCGCGCGCCGATTTCAGCACGATGGATAAAACCGATGACAAGCAATACGAAGCCAACCGAAGCCCTTAGCGTCCGCGATCTGTTCGGGTTCGATTCCGATATGGTCATCAAAGGTTTCGAGGAACGTGCAGACAGGGTTCCCGATATTGACACGACGTATAAATTCGACCCCGACACCACGCTCGCCATCCTCGCCGGATTTCAGTTCAACCGTCGTGTGATTATCCAGGGCTATCACGGTACGGGTAAATCGACCCACATCGAACAAGTCGCCGCACGCCTGAACTGGCAAATGGTTCGCGTGAACCTCGACAGCCACATCAGCCGGATCGACCTTATCGGCAAAGACGCGATCAAGCTGAAAGACGGCAAGCAGATCACCGAATTTCAGGAAGGCATCCTGCCATGGGCACTGCGCAACCCCTGCGCGCTCGTGTTTGACGAATACGACGCAGGCCGCCCCGACGTGATGTTCGTAATCCAGCGCGTGCTGGAGGAGGGCGGCAAGCTGACCCTTCTCGACCAAAACGAGATCATCACCCCGCACCCATCCTTCCGCCTGTTCGCCACCGCCAACACCATCGGCCTTGGCGACACCACCGGCCTGTACCACGGCGTGCAGCAGATCAACCAAGCCCAGATGGACCGCTGGTCGATCGTCGCCACGCTGAACTACCTGTCCCACGACGCCGAAACGGCAATCGTTCTGGGCAAGGCACCGCATTACAACTCGGTCGAGGGACGCAAGATTATCGCCCAGATGGTAACCGTCGCCGACCTGACCCGCACCGCGTTTATGAATGGCGACCTGTCCACCGTCATGTCGCCGCGTACAGTGATTATGTGGGCGCAAAACGCCCAGATATTCCGCGACGTAGGCTTCGCCTTCCGCCTGACATTCCTGAACAAATGTGACGAGATGGAACGCCAGACCGTAGCCGAAATCTACCAACGCTGCTTCGATGAGGAACTGCCCGAAAGCGCAGTGTCGCTAAGCCTTGGCTAAACCAAACGACAATCCAGCCGAGCCTTTCAAAAAGGCTCTGGCCGAAGCGACCAAGGCCCTCGCGAACGAGCCTGACCTGAACGTGACTTTTTCCGTCGATCCACCGAGTTTGATTGGCGATGCCGCACGCCTGCCGCAAGTTACCCGCCGCATGACCACGCAAGAGGTTCTGCTGGCCCGTGGCACGGCGGACGCCTACGCCATGCAACTACGCTTCCATGACGAGGCGACCCACGACAAGTACCGCCCCGCAGGTGAAATCGCCCAAGCCCTATATGAAACGATGGAAACCGCCCGTTGCGAGGCGTTGGGCGCACGTGCCATGCCCGGAACGGCCAAGAATATCGACGCCAAAATCGGTGACGAGGCGGCCAAAGCAGGGTACGCCCAAATCACCGAAGCGGCCTCTGCGCCGTTGGCTGTTGCCGCCGGATATATGGTCCGCCAACTGGCGACTGGCCGCGATTTGCCTAAAGGGGCTGACAATGTGCTGGAGCTTTGGCGCGGATTTCTGGAAGGGCAGGCGGGTGATACGCTTGGCAATATCGGCGAAGTGCTCGACGATCAGGTGGCATTCTCGCGCCTTGCACGGCAGGTAATCGACGACCTTGGTTACGGCGATCAACTTGGGCAAGACCCTGACAGTATAGACCCTGATGAGGATCAGGAAGCCTCCGAGGAACAAGAAGACGACGAGGATTCCGAAGAAGGTGGCGATGAGGAAGATCAAAACAAGGATCAGGAAGACAGTCAGGAAGATCAAAACCAAGACGAGATGGAACAGCAGGAGGTACAAGCCTCGCTGGACGAATCCGATGACATGGACGAGCTTGACGAGGCCCAGCTAGACGACGGCAAAACGCCCGACGAACAGCCGCCCCAAGCCCCGCACTCCGAGGCCGATCCGGCGTATAAAGTCTACACCACCGAGTTTGACGAAGAAATAACCGCTGAAGAACTGGCTGATCCGGTGGAACTGGAACGGCTGCGCGCGTACCTTGACCAACAGCTCGACCCGCTCAAAAGCGCCGTAAGCCGCCTCGCCAACCGCCTGCAACGTCGCCTGATGGCGCAGCAAAACCGCAGTTGGGAGTTTGATCTGGAGGAGGGCATACTGGACGCCGCCCGCCTTGTGCGCGTGGTAACCAACCCCACAACGCCCCTGTCCTTCAAGCAGGAAAAAGACACCGAATTCCGTGATACGGTCGTGACATTGCTGATCGACAACTCCGGCTCCATGCGCGGTCGCCCCATCTCTATCGCGGCGATCTGTGCCGACGTTCTGGCCCGCACGCTGGAACGCTGTCAGGTGAAATGCGAAATCCTCGGCTTTACCACCCGCGCGTGGAAAGGTGGCCGTAGCCGCGAAGCTTGGCTGGCCGATGGCCGCCCGACAACGCCCGGTCGCCTGAACGACCTTCGTCACATCATCTATAAAGGGGCGGACGCACCGTGGCGCAGAACTCGCTCGAACCTAGGTTTGATGATGAAAGAGGGTCTGCAGAAGGAAAATATTGACGGCGAGGCGCTGGAATGGGCCTACCGTCGCCTGATGAACCGCCCCGAAGCCCGTCGTATTTTGATGGTGATTTCGGACGGCGCGCCCGTGGATGATTCCACCCTGTCCGTGAACCCTGCCAGCACGCTGGAACAGCATTTGCGCAACGTGATCGCCATGATCGAGAAACGCAAAGCCGTTAATCTGATCGCCATCGGCATCGGCCACGACGTGACGCGCTACTATGAACACGCCATTACGATCACGGATGTGGAACAGTTGGCAGGTGCCATGACCGAGCAACTGGCCTCGTTGTTCGAGGATGATACGCGCAAACGTGGCCGCGTTAAGCGCGCCTAGCTTTCCATTTCGCCAGCAGAAAGAATACCACCGCCAGCCCGAACATGATCGGCGCGAAAGGGGTTAGCAGGACGGGGAAAATAAACCATTCCCACAACCACGGCCCGATATACCGCTCAATCGCTGGCTGAAAAACCTGCAAACTACCGAAGTGGATTTGCGCCCAAACAGCCCCTGTATCCGCAAACCGGAACGGGTCCGCCTGCGATATCGTCTCGCGCCAGTCGAACCAAACACGCACTGCCCCACCAATAAAAAACAGAAATGCCAATAGTTTAGCCATTCCAAGCCCCTTTTCCCAGTTTTGTCACAAAAATACTCTAGCGGTAATCCCCGAGCCGTGCAAACCTGAACGATCACGCGCCAATAACAATTTAGCGAGCCATGCTATGTTCCAAACCTTCACCGTAACCACGTCCCCCGACGCAGGACCGGCCCGGCTTGCCAAATTACGCAAAATTTTACGCGCCGAGCAAGTTGACGGTTTCCTGATCCCCCGCGCCGACGCCCATTTCGGCGAAAACGTCGCCCCCGGTTCAGAACGACTGGCATGGTTAACCGGTTTCACTGGCTCCTCCGGATTCTGCGCCGCTCTGCTGGATAAAGCAGGCGTTTTCATTGACGGGCGATACACCTTGCAAGTCCGCGCGCAAATCGATCTGGACAGCTTCACACCGGTAGCGTCCAAGGATGTTGAATTATCCGACTGGCTGATCGAAACCCTCCCGCAAGGCGGTATAATCGCCTATGACCCATGGCTGCACAGCTTTGATGCAATCGAAAAGCTGGAAGCCGCGGTGGTCGATCACAACATCACACTGAAGAAAACCGACAACTTTGTTGACCGTGTATGGAATGACCGTCCCGAACCGCCCAAGGGTAAAATTCATGCCCATGCGATAGGATTTGCAGGCGAGACCAGCGAAAGTAAACGCCAGAAAATCGGTGCGAAATTGGCTGAACAAGATTTAATTGCTGCGGTTTTGACACTACCCGACTCCATCGCATGGCTGTTGAATATCCGTGGCTCTGACATCGAAAACATCCCCGTGGCCCTGTGTTTTGCGATCCTGCACGCCAGCGGTGACGTTGATTTGTTCGTGGACCCTGATAAATGCGACGACACCCTTCGCGCGCATCTTGGCACAGATATAACCCTGCACCCCGAGGCCGATTTCGCCCCGAAACTTGCCGCGCTAAACGGCAAAACTGCCGTTGACCGCGATACGGCCCCCGTTGCCATATCCGACCAACTCCAAGACCCAGTATGGGCAACGGACCCCTGCATCCTGCCCAAAGCCTGCAAAAACCCGACCGAGATCGCCGGAACCCGCACCGCCCACATCCGCGACGCCGCCGCCATGGCCGAGTTCCTATGTTGGCTGGAAACCGCCGCCCCCTCCGGCACCCTTACAGAGATCGACGTGGTGCAAAAACTGGAAAATTTCCGCCGCAATACCAACGCCCTCAAAGACATCTCGTTCGAGACCATCTGCGGCTCCGGCCCGAACGGTGCAATTATACATTACCGCGTCGATGAAAACTCCAACCGCACGATCCAAACGGGCGAAACCCTGCTGGTAGATAGTGGCGGCCAATACGAGGACGGCACCACCGACATCACCCGCACAACCGCCATCGGCGAAGTTTCAAACGCCACCAAACGCGCCAACACGCTGGTCCTGAAAGGCATGATCGCCATCACCCGCGCGCGCTGGCCTGTTGGCTTGACGGGGCGTGATCTGGACGGTTTCGCCCGCATCGCACTTTGGCAGGCGGGTATGGATTACGACCACGGAACCGGTCACGGAGTGGGTGCGTATTTAAGCGTCCATGAAGGCCCGCAAAGTATTTCGGCACGTGTAACGCCTCCGCTTGAACCTGGAATGATCGTGTCCAATGAACCCGGCCATTATAAGGAAGGTGCCTACGGTATTCGCATCGAAAACCTGTTGGTAGTCACCCCGCCAACCATTCCTGACGGGGGTGAGCGGATGATGCTAGGCTTTGAAACCCTGACGTTTGTGCCCATCGATCACCACCTGATTCTGCCGGATCTGCTAAGCATAGACGAGCGCAATTGGCTAAACGATTACCACGCAAAGGTCTTTGAAAAGATCAACGATTTGGTCAGCGCCACCACTTCGGAATGGCTCAAATCGGCCTGTGCGCCTATTTGATGCACTGCACAATGGTTGAAATTCCCGAACCAATCGGTTAAATACTGTTCTTGCAATAAAAGGAACGGCATATGACTGACAATAGAATTACGATCAAACCCGCAAACGGAACATGGGTTGTGCGTGCAGGCGGTGCCATTATTGCAGAAACCGATAACGCGTTGGAATTGCACGAAGGCGATTACCCCGTTGTCATTTATTTCCCGCGCAAAGACGTGGCCATGGCGTTTCTGGACACCTCCGATCAACGCTCCACCTGCCCCTATAAAGGCGAGGCCAGCTACTTCGGAATCGCGGCTAAAAGCGGTGTCATCGAAAATTCGGTCTGGACCTACGAGAACCCCCTCGACGCGGTTAAAGAGATCGCCGGATATCTGGCATTTTACACCGACAAAACCACGGTCGAGAAATTCTGACCCTAGGAATGTTCTTCCCGCGCGGTCGCGGCCAGCGCACGGTTATAACTGCGCAAAGCATCCACCAGATACAGCGAACCGATTAAATCTGGCCCGCTTTCCAACGCCTCGACCACTGGCAGCATTTGCAGTGGCGAGGCTTCAAGTTTCGCCATAGCCGTCTCTAGCGTTTCGGTGATATCAACAAACGCGCCTTGCTCGATCAGGGTTTGGCACTGCGATTGTGGCGCATCCTGCCCCGATCCAACCAGATGCATTATGTTGCGAACGCTGATCGTAGACAGCAGATATTCCTGCGGTCCAGCCGCCAGATGCACCCCTCGCCGCTCCAATTGCGTCAGGAAGAAACTTCGGTCAACCAAGCGGCTGGTCAACGCGCTCGCCAAGGAAACCGAGACCATTACCGCAATCCCCGCCTTCCAATCCCCCGTCATTTCAAACACAATCAACGTCGTGGAAATCGGTGCGCCCAGCACGGCCGCTGCCACCGCAGCCATGCCCGCCAATGCGTATATCGTCTCGCTTCCCGAAATTCCGGGGAAAATCGAGGTTGCCACCAGCCCGAACGTCAATCCGGTCAAGGCCCCCAGCATCAACGAGGGCGAGAAAACTCCGCCTCCCATGCGGCCCGCAAAAGTGATCGCCACCGCCACAACCTTGATCATCGCAAATACAAACGCCTCGTGCATCAACAACTGTCCGGTCAGTGCCGAGGATGTGGTTTCATACCCGACGCCAATGATATGCGGGAACAGCAGCGCGAGGCCCCCCAACATCGCCCCCGCCACAGCAGGGCGCAAAAAACCGGGCAGGCGGGTGTATTTCTGAATGGCATCGCCCCAGTCTTCGGCCAGAAATATGCTGCGAATAAGCACATAAGCGACCAGACCACACACCAACCCCAGCAGTAAAAACGCCGGCAATTCCACATTCAGGGCAATCGGGTTAACCGGCAATATGAACTCCGTCACATTGCCCATTTGCAAACGACTGACCACCGTTCCGGCCACTGCGGCGATAACAATCGGCGCAAACGCATGCACTGCAAAGTGACGCAAAATCACCTCAAGCGCAAAAATAGTTCCGGCCAAAGGTGCATTAAAAGACGCCGAAACCGCCGCCGCAACAGCGCAACCCATCAAATCGCGCGCCGTAATCCCGTCGGCATGAATACGGTTGGAAACCCAACTGGAAATCACGGCGGCCAGATGCACAACCGGCCCCTCGCGCCCACTCGATCCACCTGTCGAAAGCGTAATCAACGCCGCCGCAGCCGAGGCCAGCCCGATGCGTTTACTAACCCGTCCTTCGCGCATGGCCGCACCATGGATCACATCGGAAACCGCACGCGCCTGTCCGTCCGGTGTAAACGCCCAAAGGATCAAGCCAACCGCTAGCCCGCCCAGAATTGGAATGCCAACGACCCATTTCCAGTCGAGCGTCCCCAAAGTCGTCGCCAGCGTTTTGTCATCTGCGCCGTACAACAGCCCCTGAATTTCCGAAATCGCCACCCGAAAACCCAGCGCAGCAGCTCCGGCCGCGATACCGATAACCAGCGCCAGCAGCCAGAACGTCAGCTGCCCCGGCCCCTTGGTGCGAATGGCCAAAAGCGCAGAGCGGCACTCGCCGTAAATCCCTGCGTAGCTTTTCTTGACGAAATTCCCAAAAGGTCGCAGCATCTTAATCCTTCCGCCGAATACCAATCGAGGCACCCAGTTGCGCAGGCCGCTCCAACTTGGAATGCGCCTCCAGCATCGCCGACATCCGCGCTTGCGCCCAATCAGGATAAGGGGTCGATCGCCGCGTTTCCAAATCCACGTTCATCAACATTTGCTCGCAAGTCGCCGCCAAACCGCCGTCCGAATGCAATTCGATAAACAAATGCATCCGTTTCGCATCACAATCCACCAGCCGCACCGCGACACTAAACTGCGCCCCCTCCAACAACTCCCCCAAGAATTGCACATGTGATTGCAGCGCATACGGCCCTTGCCGGACCCGCGCCGCGTGCGCCTCGCCAATCCCCAATTCGTCTTCCAGAAAAAGGTCCAACGCCTGATCTATCGCCATGATGTAATAGGCGACATTCATATGCCCGTTATAATCGATCCATTCCGCCGGAACCTCGCGGGTTGGCAGCGTCACTGGCGCATTATACGGCGCGTCATGTCCCTCAAATGGTGTCATTTGGACTTCCCCTGATAATAAGACGACACTACTGTGACCCGAAACCGGAGGGAACCCCCATGAGCATAGAAGCCGCAATCAAAGCCTTACAATCTGCTTACGGCGACCAAGTGACGACCAACGCATCTGTCTTGGATGCGCACGGCCAGAACGAGGCCTACTTCCCCGTCACCCCTCCCGATGCGGTCGTATACCCGAACTCGACGGCGGAAGTTTCCGAAATTGTCAAAATCTGTGCCACCAACGATTGCCCGATTATCGCATACGGCACAGGTACGTCGCTGGAAGGCCACCAACTGGCCGTTCGTGGTGGCATCAGCCTCGATATGTCAAAAATGAACGCCGTATTAACCATCCACGCCGAGGACATGGACGTCGTCGTTCAACCCGGCGTCACCCGCGAACAATTGAACGAAGACCTACGCGCCACCGGCCTGTTTTTCCCCGTAGACCCCGGCGCAAATGCATCATTAGGCGGCATGGCAGCCACCCGTGCGTCGGGTACTACCGCCGTTCGATACGGAACGATGCGCGAAAATGTTATGGCATTAGAAGTGGTTATGGCTGACGGTCGCATTATTCGCACTGGCACCCGCGCCCGTAAATCTTCCGCCGGATATGACCTGACAAAATTGTTCGTAGGTTCCGAGGGCACCCTCGGGATCATCACCGAAATCACCCTGCGCCTGCAAGGCCAGCCCGAAGCGATATCCGCCGCCACTTGCAGTTTTCCCGACATTGAATCCGCCGTAAACACCGTCATCGCGA
>CAKZNY010000028.1 GCA_937132145.1 uncultured Paracoccaceae bacterium
CTGTAATGGCAAGCGGTATAACCGTGAAACTTTGGAAATACGCTTTAAGGGCAATAGTATAGCCGACGTTCTTGATATGAATGTAGAGGAGGCAGCGGATTTGTTCAAGGCCGTTCCAAGCATTCGGGACAAGATGACAACGCTGATGCGCGTTGGTCTTGGCTATATCAAAGTCGGGCAATCCGCGACGACCCTTTCGGGGGGCGAGGCGCAGCGGGTTAAGTTGTCGAAAGAGCTGGCGAAACGATCCACGGGGCGCACGTTGTATATTCTGGATGAACCGACAACGGGCCTGCATTTCGAGGACGTGAAAAAGCTGTTGGAAGTGCTGCACGAACTGGTCGAGCAGGGTAATACGGTGATTGTGATCGAGCATAATCTGGATGTGGTGAAAACCGCCGACCATGTGATCGACATCGGCCCCGAGGGTGGGGATGGTGGTGGTGAAATCATCGCAACCGGCACGCCTGAGGAAATTGCGCAGGTCAAAGCCAGTTACACGGGGTATTATCTGAAGGATATGCTGTAAGCTGCCTCGACGTTGGGTTTGAGTATTTGTGCAAAGGAGAAGCCGGATGAAACGGGTGATGATTATTGGCGGCTCCGGTTCTGGCAAGTCTACGTTGGCGCGGATGTTGGGGGTTATCACCGGCCTGCCGGTGGTCCACATTGACCCGATGTATTACACATCAGGGTGGGTGCAGCGAGCGCCCGAGGAAACCCACGCATTGGTGCTGAAAGCGGCGGCGCAGGAGCGCTGGATTTTTGATGGTAACCACAGTCGATCTGTTTCAGACAGGATGGCGCGGGTGGACCATTTTATTTTCCTCGATATACCCACGTATTTACGCTTGTGGCGGGTTCTCGCCCGGACAATAAAATATTGGGGAAGGCCGCGTCCGGATATGGCGGAGGGGTGTCCTGAGCGATTTAATTGGGAGTTTATTGCTGTTTGGGTTGGCGGATATTATCGTCGCAGCCATGCGCGGGATGTTGCGGTGCTTGATGGTGCGCCTGCCCATGTTAAGTGTTACCATCTAAAATCCCGTCGTGAAGTGCGGCAGTTTTTATCGGATGTGGTGGCGGAATATGGGTAAACCTAAAATCGGATTAGCCCTTGGCAGTGGCGGGGCGCGTGGTTGGGCACATATCGGGGTGCTTCGTGCGCTGAATGATCGCGGGATTGTGCCGGATTACGTCGCGGGCACGTCAATGGGGGCGCTGGTGGGGGCGGCTTACGTTGGTGGGCGGCTCGATGCGCTAGAGGAGTGGGCGCTGTCGCTCACACACCGAAAAATGGCGTCCTTAATAGATGTTAATGTGCTTAGCGGCGGGCTGATCGAGGCTAAAAACGTTGTTAAGTTTTTTGAGGGGCTCGGAATTCCCGAGCGGATTGAAGACCTTAGCATCCCGTTTGCAACTGTCGCTACGGACATGCGGTCAGGGCGAGAGGTGTGGATACGGGAGGGGTCTGTTATTGATGCAATGCGCGCATCGATTGCTTTGCCCGGGATTATCAGCCCGGTTCTGCGCAATAATCGTTGGTTGATTGACGGAGGGCTTACCAACCCGTTGCCGGTTTCTGTATGCCGTGCGATGGGGGCCGACATTGTGATTGCGGTCAACCCCGAGGCCAAGAAATACAGCGTTATGTGGGAGCAACCCGAAGAAAAACCGAATGAAACGTGGCAATCAATCAAAGCGTCGCTGCCGCTTGCTGTTCGCACCGCTTACGAGGCCGTGTCCGGTGTCGGCAAATTTCAGGATGCCCGTGCGCCGAACTATTTCGATGTGGTGGCGACGTCTATCGATGTGATGATATCCCAGATCCGCCGCAGCCGTCTTATCGGTGACCCGCCGCATGTGTTGCTGGATGTGAACCTCGACGATTTAACGATTCTGGAGTTCAACCGGGCGGAAACGGCAATTGAAGAAGGGCGCGCCTGTGTGGAGCGCGCGAGCGATGCGCTTAGCAATCTGTCGAGGTATGCCTAAGGTTTTGGTAATAACTGCGTTAATTGGGTGGCTTGGCCAAGGTATTAATTGCCGCCAAACAAAATCTCGAACGCCTCAAGGACGGTGAATACGTCGTCCGCTATTCTCAAAATATCGCCGTCTACCAAGTAATACAGCCAATTTCCGTCCGGCATATCCAGACCGTAGTACGCCAGATTTGTGATCAGCTCGTAGGGTATACCCTCGGGCAGAACCTCGCCGATCGTATAGCGTTTGGCAATTCCGGGTGGCAGGCAGTTTTTGTTCGCTAATCCCGGTGGGCAGAATTTGGGCTGGCTGTAGGCCGCGGTCCCGTTAAGGCCAATGAGGGCTACGGAAAGGGCAAGTGCTGGCGGTAATATTTTGAGCATGTGAGTGCCTCCGTTTCGGGCAGTATACAGCGTGGAATGCCCAGCGGCAGGTTTCATTTTTTTGCCAGCGATTATTCGCCCATTATGGGGGGTTAACATGCAGGCGCCAGCGGCCCCGAACTTGTTGCAGGTTTAGGTCTCGTGCGTTTTCTTGGCCAGATATGGCAGCATTGCCGAGAAATCCATATTGCCCTGTCCATCCTCAACGAATGCTTCATACATGTCGCGCGCATGCTGCCCTAGCGGTGTCGCGGCATCGGCAGACTCGGCAGCTTGTTGTGCAAGGTTAAGGTCTTTTAGCATCAATGCGGCGGCAAAACCGGGTTTGTAATCGTTGTCCGACGGGCTGGTGGGGCCAACGCCGGGGGCGGGGCAATAGGCGTTCATGCTCCACGAATACCCGGACGAGGTCGAGACGACATCGAACATCTTTTGGCGATCCAGCCCCAGTTTGTCGGCCAAGGCAAAGGCCTCGCAGGTGACAATCATAGTTGCGCCAAGGATCATGTTGTTACAGATTTTGGCGGCTTGCCCTGCACCGGAATCGCCGCAATGTACGGATTTTTGACCCATGATATCGAACATCGGTTCGGCTACGGCAAACGCGGCCGCGCTGCCGCCCGCCATGAAAGTCAAGGTGCCTGCCTCGGCGCCACCAATGCCGCCGGAAACAGGAGCGTCCACCGCCAGCAGTCCGGCAGCGCTTGCTTGATCTGCAACAGCGCGGGCGGATTCCACGTCTACAGTCGAGCAATCAATCAGGCACGCACCGGATTTCATGGCAGGGATAACCTCGTCTGCTACACTTCGCAAAATCTCGCCGTTGGGCAGCATGGTGATCACCAGGTCGGCTCCGGTGGCAGCTAGGGCTGCGGTTGCGGCTGGCGCGACTCCTTGGATAGTAACGCCAGTGACATCAAAACCGACAACCTTATGGCCAGCGCCAACCAGATTGCGGGCCATTGGGCCGCCCATGTTTCCAAGTCCGATAAATCCGATGATCATACGGTTTTCCTCCAGTTTCAGCTCGTGTTCGCCCAAGGGCATCAGCATTTTAGTGACATCGATATCCCGCACATCGCGCAATGTCGGGATTTTCCATTTCGGGTTGCGGTCCTTGTCGATGATCGCGGCGCGTATTCCCTCGACAAAATCGCCGTCCGAGGCACTGCGGTAGGTGAAGCGGAATTCCTGTTTCAGCACCTGTTCGATCGAGGTAAATCCGCGCACGCGGTGGACCAGCGCGATGGCGGTGGCGACCGAAAGGGGGCAGCCTCGGCCAAGGGCCTCGGCTGCGGTTGCGCACCACGCGCTGTCATCGAAACCGTTCAGGATGTCGTTAACGGTTTCGCCGCCAAAGGCATTGTCAATCTGTTGCTGTTGCGCCTGAAGTCCGCTTTCCGGCGGTGTTTGCGCCATAGCGTCTACTTGCGTGTGATCGCCGGTCTCAACCAGCCGTGTGGTAAGTTCGGCCCATTTTTCGCGTGGAATATAGTAATCCGCAAAGCCGCAATATATCGCATCGCCGGCCTTCATCCGTGTGCCCGTTGCGCCCAGATATTCCCCTAATCGGCCAGGGGCCTGTGCCAGCAACATCGAGCCGCCCACATCCGGCACCAACCCGATACCGCATTCCGGCATCGCGATTTGGGAGTTTTCGCACACCACGCGGTGCGAGCCGTGGCACGAAACCCCGACGCCGCCGCCCATGGTGAAACCTTGCATCAGGGCGATATATGGTTTGGGGAAGTTGGCGAGTTTGGCGTTCATGCGATATTCATCGCGCCAAAACTGGCGGCCATACTCGAAATTTCCAGCCGAGGCGGTGGCGTACATTTCCTGAATATCGCCGCCTGCGCAAAACGCTTTATCGCCGATGGCATCAATCAGGATCAGGGCGACGCGATCATCGTTTGCCCATGTATCTAGCGTGTTTTCGATTGCTCGGATCATATCGTAGGTCAGCGCGTTCAACGCCTTTGGCCGGTTCAGGGTGATCCGGCCAATTTTGCCATCAATGCGAATATCAATATCAGCCACGGTCACGCTCCTGTAACAATGTGCGGGCGGTGATCAGACGCATGATCTCGTTTGTGCCCTCGAGGATTTGATGGACGCGCAAATCGCGCACGATTTTCTCAATGCCGTAGTCGGTCAGATAACCGTAGCCACCCAGCATTTGCAGCGAGCCATTGGCGACCTCGAAGGCTGTGTCGGTTACGAATCGTTTGGCCATGGCGCAGAATTTGCTGGCGTCCGGTGCGCCTGTATCCAGCTTCCATGCGGCTTGGCGCAGGAAGATGCGGGCGGCTTGCAGCTCGATTTCCATGTCTGCGACGCGGAATTGCAAGGCCTGGAATTTGTCGAGGGTTTTGCCGAAGGCTTCACGCTCGCCCATATAATTCAGTGCGATGTTCAGGGCTTTTTGTGCGCCCCCCAGCGCCGAGGCGGAAATGTTCAGCCGACCGCCATCAAGGCCCGCCATTGCGTAATTGAAACCTTTGCCCTCTTCGCCGATCAGATTATCGGTCGGGATTTTGCAATCATCAAACTGCACCTGTGTTGTGGGTTGCGCCCTCCAGCCCATCTTCTTTTCCAACGCGCCGAAAGACAGGCCATCGGTGCCGGCCTCGACTATGACCGAGGATATCCCTTTTGGTCCGCCTTGCCCTGTGCGCACCATCACGATGTAGGCGTCGGAATACCCGCCACCGGAGATGAACGCTTTGGTTCCGTTCAGGGTGTATCCACTGTTGGTTTTCGCGGCGCGGGTGCGCAGCGCCGCCGCATCGGAGCCGCTGCCAGGTTCGGTCAACGCATAGGAAAACACCTTTTCCATTGTGCAGATATCG
>CAKZNY010000029.1 GCA_937132145.1 uncultured Paracoccaceae bacterium
GCTATGATTAAACTGGCGGCATTCAGGCTGTGGTGCGAGTTTTATGAGTCCGCTAACTAGGTATCTAGGACAGCCCCAAACTCATATTTATGCAGGTGTTGAAAATTTCATCAAAAATTCCAATGTTACTCCCGACCATTCCGCCACATTCGACTTAAACAACGTCGCCTGCGATTTCAGAATTAGCCCATCCGGCAGTATTTTCAGATGGTTCGCCGCCAGTGTATCACCAGAAGATGTAATGTCCGCAACGGCCTCGGCAGTAAGGTTTTTAACCGTCCCCTCTGTCGCGCCTTGGCTATCCACCAGTTGGTAATCTGCAACGCCGTGTCTTTGAAGGAACTCGCGAACAAGGTTGTGGTATTTCGTGGCGATCCGCAGGCGATAACCGTGTTTAGCCCTGAAAGCCGCAGCAACAGCGTCAAAGTCGTCGATGCTCTCGACGTCCAGCCAATTGTCGGGTACGGCCAATATCAGGTCGGCGTGTCCAAACCCCATTGGGGTGATTTCCTCGATTTTCTGTTGCCAGCCGGGGATTTTCTCGTGCACCAGATCCTGCCCTGTGACACCAAGGTGAATACGGCCAGCGGCCAGCTCTTTGGGGATTTCGCCAGCAGATAACAGAACAAGCTCTACGTCGTCGAACCCGACAACACGGCCAGCGTATTCGCGCCCTGAACCTGTGCGTTCAATCACTATACCGCGCTCGGCGAACCAGTTGATGGTCAGCTCTTGCAGGCGGCCTTTGGATGGTAATCCCAATTTTAATACACTCATACTGCACCGCCTCTCAGCGCCAAGACCGCTTCTGGCCGGATAATACCACCGACAGCTGGCACGCCTTTGCCATCGCCAAGCACACGGGTTAGCGCATCATAGCGCCCGCCTTGGGCGATTTGCGGCAAGTCAGGCCGATCCGGGGCAACAAAGCCAAAGACGAATCCGTCGTAGTATTCCAGCGTTGTGCGCCCGTAAGATGCCTCGAACGGCAGGGCGGACACATCAATACCGGCGTCTGACAAGGCTTGTGTGCGGGCTTCCAACTGGTCCGCTGCCGCGCCCAACATCGGCGCGATCTTGCGCAACTTTTGCGCCGCCGACCCCATCGTTGATTTCAAATCGAGCACGCTGGACACAAGCGCGACCGCCGCTTCGCTTAGCGAAGCGGCCTCCGATTCATTTAGCAGAATTTCCGCGCGTGCAGCGATCTCGTCAACAGTTCGGATCCCGTGGGCCGCACCGGAATTCTTGATCAGCGCAAGTACCGAGCCATCCCTGACCGCATCCAACAACGCCTCCCGTTCCGCGCTTAAAGCCGCCTTTGAGGAATATCGTTCCAACAAACGTTTGAAGCGTTGCGGGCGCCAGACGTGGCGGCGCAGGGCACCTTTGCGGCGCTCGTTTGTGTCAAGCGCGTCGATTGCGGCAAATATCAGACCCAGATCGCCCGTTACCGGCATCACCGGCAAATCACCCAGCGCCGTGGCTAGCACCGCGAACACTTCGGCATCATCGGCTGCGGGGTCGGCACCCCCGAACACCTCGAAACCCACTTGCAGGTATTCCGCCGGGCGATTGCTGCCCACTTCCTGGCGACGCCAAACCGATCCGGCATAGGCGTAACGCGCCGCACTCGCCCCGTTTGCCATGTGGATTTGCACGACCGGAACTGTGAAATCGGGGCGCAGCATCAACTCCCCCTCGACAGGGTCATGGGTAGTGTAGGCGCGCGCGCGAAGGTCTTCACCGTAAAGATCAATCAGAACATCGGCAGGCAAAAGTGCTGCGGGTTCAACGGGTTGCGCTCCATTGGCGATAAAACCCGACATAAGCCGCTCGACCTCGGTGCGCACGTCAGCCAAGCCCTGCCCTAATCGTCCATTTTCCAGATATGCCCGCGAAGTCACCATTATCCGTCCGCCCGTGCGATCATTTTGCGCACCTCGGCGACCAGATCACCGCGTTTGATTTCCATCTGCGCGGGCTGGGCTTTCCATTCCTCGTTGGTGGTAATATCCGCGGCCAGAACCTTACCAAGTGCGAGATCCTTGATCTGCACCACGCCAGCCTCATATTCGTTACCACCCTCAATCACCGCCACCGGAGAGTTCCGCGCGTCTGCATATTTCAACTGGTTGCCGAAGTTCTTCGGATTGCCCAAGTAAACTTCGGCCCGAATGCCCGCGTTGCGCAGCTCGGCGACCATGGTTTGATAATCCGCCATACGGTCGCGGTCCATCACGGTCACGATCACCGGACCGTAAGTTTGCGTGCTTAGGCGACCCTTTTCGCGCAATGCCGCCAATAGGCGATCAACGCCAATAGAGACACCCGTCGCAGGCACTTCTTGCCCCGTAAACCGCTTGACCAGATCGTCATAACGGCCACCACCGGCAACCGAGCCGAACTGGCGTTTTCGGCCCTTGTCATCGAAAATGTCGAAGGTCAGTTCGGCCTCGTAAACAGGGCCAGTGTAATACCCAAGGCCGCGCACGACGGATGGATCAATCAGCAGGCGGTCTTGACCATAGCCCTGCACGTCCATCAATTCCGCGATAGTTTCCAGCTCTTGAACGCCCGTTAATCCCATATCGGAACCACCAACAAGTTCGCGCAGCCGCGCACATGTCGCCCCACCCGTATCGCGGCGTGCGTCCATGAAGCTCATGATAATTTCGGCTTGCTCACCCGACAGATTCGCCCCACCGGTGAAATCGCCACTTTCGTCTTTGCGCCCTTCGCCCAGCAATGCACGAACGCCGTTCGGGCCAAGGCGGTCCAGCTTGTCGATGGCGCGCAGAACGATGCCGCGCTCGGCCTCGAATTTCGTGGGGTCAGAGGGGTCGAGAACGCCTGCGACCTCCATCACGCCGTTCAGAACCTTGCGGTTATTGACCCGCACAATGTAGTCGCCACGCGGAATGCCAACCGCCTCTAGCGTGTCCGACAGCATCCCGCAAATCTCGGCATCTGCGGCAACGGTTGGTGTGCCAACAGTATCCGCATCGCACTGATAAAACTGGCGGTAGCGCCCCGGTCCGGCTTTCTCGTTGCGCCAAACGGGACCAACGGCGTAGCGGCGATAGGGCGTCGGCAGGTCGTTGCGAAACTGCGCATAAACCCGCGCCAAGGGGGCGGTCAGGTCATAGCGAAGCGCCATCCATGCGTCGTCCTCGTCCTGCCATGCGAAAATGCCTGCGTTCGGGCGGTCCACATCCGGCAAAAAGCTACCCAAAGCCTCGACAGTTTCAATGGCAGGTGTTTCCAGCGGATCAAAACCATAGCGGTGGTAAACCTCGGTGATTTTGCCCAGCATATCATTGCGCTCGACCACTTCAGCCCCGAAATAATCACGAAAGCCGCGCACGGGCAACGCCTTGGGGCGCTTGACCTTTTGTTTCTTGTTCTTAGCCATGTTCAGACCCTGAATAGAGGTTTTTCAACCGTCTACCCCAAGGGTCCGTTGGTCGCAAGGTCAAGGGGTTAGATGAGCGCGCGGATGTAGGGGATAAACACGGCTATACCGATGATTGCGGCGGCAATAGCGGCGATCAGGACCGCGCCTGCGGCAAGGTCTTTGGCCCGTTTGACGCTTTCCGAATGCTCTGGCGAGACGGCATCGCACAGGTGTTCAATCGCGGTGTTCAATGCCTCGAACGTCCAAACCAGCGTTATGGCGAGGGTCAGCCACAGCCAGTCTTGCCCCGTGACATTCAGGGCGATGGCCGCGATGACCACCAGCGTTGTGGCCAGAAGATGAATACGGGCGTGAGGTTCGGATTTCAGCAGAAATACCAGCCCCGCCCATGCGTATCCAAAACTTTTGACGCGGACAGAGAGGTATTTCAGCATCAGCGCAGCCCTGTAAATTTGCCGCGATAAAACAGTAACGAAGGCTTGTCACACGCCGAAATACGCAGGACTTCACCGACGACGATCAAATGGTCGCCCCCATCATAGCCCGCTGCATGGCTGCACTCAAAACGCGTCGTACAGCCGCTTAGCAAAGGCGCGTCACCAATCCCGAGGGTGTATTCAAGGTCGTCAAACGCCTCGAAACCGGTTTTTGAGAAAATATCCGCCAATTCCTGTTGATCCTGCGAAAGAATATGCACGACGAAATGACTGGCGGCCTCGAACGCGGGGAAACGTGCCGATTTGCGGGCTGGCGACCACAAAACCAGCGGTGGATCCAGCGAAACCGAGGCAAAGCTGTTCACGGTCATGCCAAGCGGACCGCGATCTGTCATCGTGGTTACAATCGTAACGCCAGTGGCAAAACTGCCCATGGCATCACGCAGTTCGCGTTCTGAAAATTCGGCCAATTCCGGCTCCCCTATTCGTTAGGGTATTCTTAATCCTTGATTGCGCGCGTGTCGATGGATGGATTGCCAAATCGCTTTGCTGACCGTATTTGAGAGGGATGAAGCCCATCTTATACACATTCCGCCGCTGCCCCTATGCCATGCGCGCACGCCTTGCCATCGCGGCGAGTGGCGTGCATGTTGAGCTGCGCGAGGTTCTGCTGCGGGATAAAGCCCCGGAATTGCTGGAAGCCTCGGCCAAGGCGACGGTTCCGGTGGTGGTTCATGGCGATGTCATCATCGAGGAAAGCTACGATATTATGTTGTGGGCGCTGAAGCAGAATGACCCGGACGGCTGGCTGGAACGTCATAACAAAACATTAATTGAGGCGTGCGACGGCGCGTTCAAGTCTGCCCTCGACAAATACAAGTACGGAGATCGGCGGGAGGGCTCGGACGCAATCGAGCAGCGCTCGATTGCGTCCGAGTACTTGGCTAACCTTAATGAAATTCTCGCAACGCAGCCCTATTTGTCCGGCGATAAAGTCGGGATGACAGATATGTCCATCGCCACTTTCGTACGCCAATTCGCCAACGTGGACCGCGCGTGGTTCGACGCAGAGCCGTGGCCGAACCTGATCCGCTGGCTGGAAGAATTCCTGTCCTCGGACGCTTTCGCCGCTATTATGACCAAATACCCCAAGTGGCAGGCCGGCGACCCAATCACCCTATTTCCGGAGGCACCATGAACGAAGACCGTATCACCCGCCTTGAAGAGGCTCTCGCCCATCAAAGTGCCCTTCTTGAAGAACTGAACGAGGTTATCACGGGTCAAACGACCGAGATTGACCTGTTGAACCGTCGTGTTGCGATGTTGATGCAACGCGCCGCCGAGCAGGAAGCCGACAATCTGTCCGGTGCACCAATGGCCGATCAAAGGCCCCCACATTGGTAAAATAATT
>CAKZNY010000030.1 GCA_937132145.1 uncultured Paracoccaceae bacterium
CTGACGAGGCGATGATGTTCCTCGAGGAGATGGGCCTGCACGAAGCTGGTCTGGATCGCTTAATCAAGGCTGGTTACGGCTTGTTACACCTGCAAACATATTTCACCGTTGGCCCGAAAGAGGCGCGTGCATGGACGATCCATGCAGGCACCTCGGCTCCGCAAGCGGCTGGCGTTATTCATGGCGACTTCGAGCGCGGGTTTATTCGCGCCGAGACCATCGCTTACGATGATTTCATCGAATTTGACGGTGAGCAGGGTGCGAAAGAGGCCGGCAAGATGCGGTCGGAAGGTAAGACTTATATCGTCAAAGATGGTGATGTAATGCACTTCCTGTTTAACACCTGACTTGACTTCCCCCTTTGCGAAGTTGAGTATTTATGCAAAGGAGAAGACCATGAAAACGTATGAAATTACGGCGCCCGGAATTGATGCGCTGTCGCTGGTTGAACGCGATGTGCCTAAGCCCGCGCGTGGGCAGGTTTTGGTGCGGATGAAGGCCTCGGCCTTGAATTACCGCGATTTGTTGAATGTTCTGAGCCCGACAACGCGGGGTATTACCTATCCGCGTATTCCGAATTCTGACGGCGCAGGCGAGGTGGTCGAGGTGGGCGCGGATGTGACCAAGTTCAAATCCGGTGATCGCGTGGTTGCAACGTTTTTCCAGAACTTCGAGGGTGGCGATATATCTGCCGCCGCGATGGCTAGCGCGCTGGGCGGGCCGATTGACGGTATTTTGACTGAATATGCGGTGTTGGAAGAACGCGGCTTGCTGCCGATCCCTGCGCATATGTCTTTTGAGGAGGCCGCGACTTTGCCTTGTGCGGCGCTGACGGCGTGGAATGCCTTGGCCGAGATTGGCCAGTTGAAGGCAGGCGAAACCGTGTTGTTGCTGGGTACGGGCGGGGTTTCGATTTTTGCGCTGCAATTTGCACGGATGCACGGGGCGCGGGTGATTATCACCTCGTCTAGTGATGAAAAGCTGAAGCGGGCGCGGGATTTGGGTGCTTGGCAGACGATCAATTACACGCAGCATCCCGACTGGGAAAAAGTGGTGATGGAAATGACCGACGGGCGCGGCGTTGACCATGTTGTAGAGGTTGGCGGGGCCGGAACGGTTGCTCGATCCATCGAGGCGGTGCGCGTTGGCGGCACGGTCGCCATGATCGGGGTGCTGACCGATGGTTCGTTGAACCCGACGGCTGTGATGCGCAAATCGGTACGCCTGCAAGGGCTTTATGTGGGCTCGCGGCAAATGTTTGAGCGCATGAACGCGGCGATTACGGCGGACGAACTGCACCCTGTTATCGACGCGCAGTTCGATTTTGTAGATGTGCGTGCAGCCTTTCATCATATGGAATCCGCCAAGCACTTTGGAAAGATCGTCGTATCTATCTAAAATGCGACGTAGATTTCCCTTGGCTGTTTAGTTTCTGTTAACAAACCTACCCCATCCTGCTGTCATCAGTAGGAGAGGCTTATGTGGGTAGAACTCCAATTTTTGAGGGCGGAATTTGATTCGCCCGAACGGCAACTGCTCGGGTTGTCGGATATGGAAACGATCTCGATTTCGGGGCGGAACTATCTGCTGGTCGCAGGGGCGGCGGATGCAGGGCTAAGCAGTTACGAAATCCTTAACGATGGGTCGCTTGTGCCCAGCGATGATGTGCTGTGGTCAACTTCCTCGGGGACCGAGGCGGTTGCGGATTTGTCCGTTTTCACCATCGGCGCTTCAACCTATCTACTGCCTTCGGGCAAGGCGGATGACAATCAGGTCATCTACGAAATCGGCGCGGACGGCAGTTTTTCTGTGGCGAACAGCTATATGGATGCGGCTTCGACCTATGCGAGATGGGAGCTGACGACAGTGGTCGAGGATGGCGGCAACAGCTACCTCTACGGCTCCATCTGGGGGCGTGGCGGGTTCTTCCGCTTCGATCTGCAAGCGGGTGGGGCGCTGGCTAACCCGTTCCTGCAAAACGACACAATCGACATGTATCTGGGCGACGTCAGCGCGATTGAATCCGGCGTGCTGCATGGCAAAACTTTCGTGTTTATCGCCTCGGCACTGGATGCGGGTTTCCACAGTTTTGGCATCGGCGCGGGTGGTTCTCTAAACTTGCTAGACACGGTCGCCGCGGGAGACGTTGGGTTTAGCGCCATCACAGCGATGGCGACGATCGATGTGGGGGCGCGGTCCTTTGTGATCGTGGCCTCGGCTGGTACGGATGCGCTGTTGGTGATGCGGGTGTCTGAATGGGGTGTGATGAACCTTGTGGAGCGGCTGGTGGATACGAACGATACGCGTTTCGCAGGTGTTACGGCGCTGGAGGTGTTCGAGGCGGAGGGGCGCTATTTCCTGCTGGCGGGCGGTGCGGATGACGGGATTACTCTGTTCGAGATTACCTATAAAGGTCAGCTGGATGTGTTGGTCACGGTGGCGGATAGTGCGGATATGACCTTGCAGAATATCACGGATATCGAGGCAATTGTGATCGGCAGCACCGTGAACATATTCGTCAGCAGCGCGACGGATCAAGGGTTCACGCAGTTCTCGATGAACATTCCGAACGGCTCCAACGTTATCCACGGTGGCGCGGTTGTGGATATTCTGACCGGCACGGCGGGGAGCGACACGATTTTCGGCCATGGTCGCAATGACGAATTGCGTGGAATGGGAGGGGATGATCGCTTGATTGACGGGCGCGGGAACGACATGTTGTGGGGCGGGGAGGGGGCGGATGTGTTTGAATTCATCGCGGACGGGCGCAAGGATTACATCATGGATTACGAGATTGGCGTGGATAAAATCGACCTGCGCGACGCCTCGATGCTATACTATTACGGTGACATCAGTTTCATCCCGACCGCAGATGGTGTGAAGCTGAAATACGGGGATGAGCAGGTGATAATCACCACGATGGATGCCACGCCTTTGACGATGGATATGTTCACGCAGGATGATTTTATTTTCGGTTAGGCAAAGGGGTCTTCGGGGTAGGTGACTGCGGCAAGATACAGGCCGTGGGGAGGGCAAACGGGGCCACATTCCGCGCGGTCCATGGATTCCAGCGCGTGCTTCACCCGCTCGGGCGCCCATGCGCCGGCACCTACGCGTTCCAGTGTTCCGACAAAGCTGCGCACCTGATTGTGCAGAAAACTGCGGGCACGGACGTGAAAGCGGTACTCGACACCGCCAGAATACTCCAGCGTTTCGATCCGCAGTTCATCCAAGGTTTTAACAGGCGTTAACCCTTGGCAAATTGACGAGCGGAAGGTGGTGAAATCATGCTTGCCCAGCAGATAATTCGCGCCTGCCTGCATCGCCACCGGATCAATGGGGTGGTTAACCCGCCAGACCGCGCCCTCGTCGAACGTCATCGGCGCACGGCGCTGGACCATGCGAAACAGATACCGCCGCTCGATCGCGGAAAAGCGGGCGTGGAAATCGTCAGGAACCCGCACCGCATCAACAATCGCAACGGGTTGCGGTTTCATATGAAAATTCAACGCTTGCGAAAGGCGGAACGGGTCCCAGTCCCCGGCCATATCCACATGCGCGACCTGACCGGTGGCATGCACGCCGGTATCTGTGCGCCCCGCACCCTGAACGGGCCCGCATTCCGGTTCAAGCATACGCAAAGCCGTCTCGATACAGCCCTGCACCGAGGGCACATTTGGCTGTTTCTGCCAGCCCGAAAACGGCAGGCCATCGTATTCGATTTTCAACGCATATCTGGGCATGCCCCCGCGTACCCTGAAAATCAGGGTTTGCCAAGTGGCCCTGTAATTCTGCAAACTGCTGACTATATGAAAGACAACGGAAATTTGAGGGGCCCTCGATGGGAATTGGCAGTATCACAGACTCAATCGCGCGGGCGATAGAGGATGCATCTGACGGGATGGCCGAGATGTTCGAACCCGTGATCCGTGTTGGCGTGACGGGGTTGTCGCGCGCAGGCAAGACGGTATTTATCACCTCTCTGGTGGCGAACCTGCTTGATCGAGGGCGGATGCCGCAGTTGCTGGCCGCCTCCGAGGGGCGGATCGTTTCGGCATTTTTGCAACCGCAGCCTGACGATATGGTGCCGCGCTTTTCATACGAAACCCATCTGGCAGCGCTGACGGGGCCCACGCCGCATTGGCCGAATTCCACACGGGCGATCAGCCAGTTGCGCTTGTCCCTAAAGGTGCAGCAAAGCGGGTTGTTGGCTGGAATGCGGGGCCTGAAAACCGTGCATATCGACATCGTTGATTATCCCGGTGAATGGCTGTTGGACCTGCCGTTGCTAAACCAAAGCTACGCTGAATGGTCTACGCAAGCGCTGGATCTGGCCCGCTCGCAAGGTCGAGCATCGCTGGCCGAAGGCTGGCTTGCCCAGCTTGAGGGGTGCGATCCGACGGGGCAACTCGACGAACCCAAAGCGCAGGCCTTGGCACAAGGGTTCACGGCATACCTGTCCGCCAGCCGCGAAGCCGGATTTTCCGCCTGTGCGCCCGGACGGTTCCTAATGCCGGGCGATCTGGAAGGCTCGCCCGTGTTAACCTTTTGCCCGTTAGAGCGCCCTGAAAAACGCCGTTCTAAAATGCTGTACGCCGAATTCGAGCGTCGGTTCGATGCGTACAAACGCAAAGTGGTAAAGCCGTTTTTTCGTGACCACTTCGCCAAAATTGACCGCCAGATTGTGCTAGTCGATATGCTGGGCGCGATCCACGCAGGCCCGCAAGCGGTCGAGGATCTACGCGGTGCGATGGGCGATATCCTGACCAGCTTTCGCCCCGGTAAAAACACATGGCTGTCAAATATCCTGCGCAAGCGGGTTGAAAAAATCCTGTTCGTTGCGACCAAGTCCGACCATTTGCATCACACGCAACACCCGCAACTTACGGCGATCATGCAGGCAATGCTGCGGGGTGCAAAGGACCGTGCTGATTTCAAAGGTGCAAAAACCGCCGGGATGTCGATTGCAAGTTTGCGAGCAACGGTTGAGCAAACCGTGACGCACGAGGGGTACCCCCTTGATCTGGTGCGTGGAACGTTGTTGGATACCGGCAAAGTCGCGGCGATGCATGCGGGTGAGTTGCCCGAGGATCCGGCGCATTTATTAACCCCCGCGCGGCAAGGCGCGACGGAATGGCTGGACGCGGATTTTGAGGTGATGCGTTTCGCGCCGCCCGTACTGACCCGCAAACCAGGCGACGGGCTGCCGCATATTCGGCTGGACAAAGCC
>CAKZNY010000031.1 GCA_937132145.1 uncultured Paracoccaceae bacterium
AAAGAGGACTATGCCGAGACCATACGCTATTTTCAGAATATAATTATAAAACACAATGTCAATTTACTTCTTAATACGAAAATTGAAGTTGAGGAACTTGTAGCAAAAAATTATGATGATATTGTTATTGCGACAGATTCGACTTCAAAATCGTCGATTTCCTCACCACAAGGTGTGACTATAGGGTATTATGATGCCTGTGATGATTATTCAATTCTACCATCTGATTTGATCCCTAATGTTAATTACTTTGGCGGTGCAGTCACTCTTTTGACCCAGGGTTCGGTTCACTTTGCATCCAAATTTCACTCTTACGATATGGAAATTATTGCAGCGCAAGACGTTCATTTGGCAGGAAGACCTATTAAGGACACAGGCGGAAACACCATCGACGTCGTTGGGGATGATCTGGAACTTACCGGAATCAACGTTCATGTAGGAACAACTATAACTACAGGTGGTGATATTCACGTAAGTCGTTCGCATACATTTAATGGATGTCTGGGACGCGTTAGTTCGAACTTGTTTGATCCGGATAAATCTTGGAGACTTGTTTGGTAATCTGAACGATGTGGGGCGATGTCGGCGTGGTTGGGTTGTGCATTTGCCGCAAGCTGATCCGCCGACTGATCGCCCTATCATAGATGAAACTTTGAAAATGGAGCGGGTGAAGAGATTCGAACTCTCGACATTTTGCTTGGGAAGCAAACGCTCTACCCCTGAGCTACACCCGCAACATCGCCGCTTTTATGGACAAGCCTGCGGGTCGTCAAGCCAAAGGTGCTTGCGCAGGCGCGGCGCGGCGCGTAGATAATTTCCCTATGAGAATTTTGTTTTTAGGCGATGTCGTCGGCCGTACAGGACGCAAGGCAATTAGCGAGCATTTGGGGCGGTTGCGCACGGAATGGCGGCTCGATTTTATTATTGTTAACGGCGAGAATGCCACGGGTGGCATGGGCCTGAACCGTGGGCATGCGCAGGGCATTCTGGATGCGGGGGCGGATTGCATCACCCTTGGCGATCATGCGTTTGACCAGCGCGATATGCTGACCGCTATCGAGCAGGAAAGCCGCATCATCAGGCCCTTGAACTATGCGCCCAAAGCCCCCGGAGTGGGGGCGCGGATGTTTACCGCACAGAACGGGCAGAGGGTGTTCGTTGCGCAGGCCTTGGGGCAGGTGTTTATGAAGCGCCCGTTTGCGGACCCGTTTGCAGCCCTTGACGTCGAGCTGAAAAAGGCCCCGCTGGGGGGATTGGCGGACGCGGTGATCGTTGATTTTCACGCCGAAGCAACATCCGAGAAGGTGGCGATGGGGCATTGGCTGGACGGGCGCGTCTCGCTTGTTGTCGGCACCCATACGCATATCCCGACGGCTGATACGCAGATATTGGCAAATGGCACGGCGGTGCAATCCGATGCTGGCATGTGTGGGGATTACGACAGCGTGATCGGCATGGAGAAGCTCGAACCCATGCGCCGGTTTGTGACGGGCATGTCGAAGGGCCGCTTCACGCCGGCCGAGGGCGAGGCGACCCTGTCGGGTGTGTTCATCGAGACGGATAAATCCGGTAAAGCCATACAGGCGCTTCCGGTGCGCGTTGGTGGGCGGCTTTCACAAACAGGGCCCACCGATTGAGGCAACATGGCCGCCTGTATCTGGCGTTAATCGTCATGGGTGTCACATGGGGCGTGACCCCTGTGCTGGTGAAAATTGCCGTTAGCACCGGCCATCACCCGTTTGGCCTGATCGTTTGGACCAATCTGGTTGGCACGATCCTGTCGGGCGTGGTCACATTCGCACGGGGGCGGCGTTTGCCGATTTCTCTGCCGTATTTGAAGCTGTATCTTGGCGTAGCCTTGCTTGGGGCGGTTATTCCTAACCTTCTGAATTTCACTGCGGCGGCGCATTTGCCTGCTGGAATTATGTCGATGCTTATCGCGCTCGTGCCTATGTTTGCTATGCCGGTAGCACTGGTGATGGGGTTCGAGAAGCCCTCGCTTATCCGTTTTCTGGGGGCGTTGTGCGGGGCGATTGCGATTTTACTGATCGTGGGGCCGGACACAGGTTTGCCGGATGCCAGCAAGATCGGGTACGTCTTTATCGCCCTTGGCGCGTCGCTTTGTTACGGGGGCGAGGGGAATTTCCTGACGTGGTTCGGGATGCGCGGGCTGGACCCTGTGCAGGTGTTATTCGGGGCCTCGCTGGTCGGGCTGATTATTGCGGTGCCGCTGGCCGGGTTTACGGGCAGCTTTATTCCGCTGGATAATCTGGGCGCGCCGGAGTTGGCGCTGTTTGCGGCCTCGGTCATCAGTTGGGGGGCGTATGCGACCTATATCTGGGTGATTGCCAAGGCGGGGCCGGTGTTTGCCTCGCAGGTGGCCTATCTGGTGACGGGATTTGGCGTAATTTGGGCAATGCTGTTGCTGGGCGAGCGATATTCGATCTGGGTCTGGGCGGCTTTTGCGCTTATGCTGGTCGGGATAGCCATGGTGAAACCGCACAAATCTGATTAGGAGGCTGCTTTGCCCGAATTCCTGACCCCCGATTTTTTTACAACAACCCCGATGCCTGCAATCATCAGCCTGTTGGTTGTTGGCCTGATGTTTGTGCTGTTCATCCGCGAGACCTATCCCACGGAGGTTGTCGCCATTGGTGGCGTGGCCCTGTTGCTGGTGTCCGGCGTTCTGCCAATCGCCGATTTGCAGGCGGTGTTTTCCAACCCCGCACCGTGGACAATTGCGGCAATGTTTATCATTTCAGGCGGGCTGGTGCGAACCGGCGCGTTGAATGCGCTGACGGGGATGGTGGCGCGCTATGCCAGCGACCAACCACGCATAGTGTTGGCGAGTTTGGCTATTTTCACGGTCATCGCCTCGGCGTTTATGAACAACACGCCTGTGGTCGTGCTGATGATACCGGTGGCGGTGTCGCTGGCCGCGACGATGGGGATTTCGTCGTCAAAGCTGCTGATACCGCTGTCTTACACGGCGATTCTGGGGGGGATGCTGACGTTGATCGGCACCTCGACCAACTTGCTGGTGGACGGGGTTGCAACCGCGCAAGGGTTGGAGCCGTTCGGCTTGTTTGAAATAACCCCGATGGCCATAATTCTGGTGGCTTTTGGTATGGTGTATATTCGCTTTGTAAGTCCGTGGTTGTTGCCGGATCGCAGCTCCATGTCGGATATGTTGGTTAACAAAAAACAAATGAAGTTTTTCACCGAGGTTGCCGTGCCTGCGGGGTCTTCCCTGATCGGGCAGCCCGTCTTGAAGATCGCCGCCTTTAAACGCCAGGGGATGCGTCTGATTGATGTGCTGCGCGATAATGAATCGCTGCGCCGCAAGCTGGATACTGTGACTTTGGAAGCGGGGGATCGGGTGGTTCTTCGCACTGGTGTGGATGAATTGCTGGGCCTGAAGGATAGCAGCAAGGTTGATATGGTGGATCAGATCTCGAGCCGTAAAACCACGACGGTAGAGGCGTTGATTTCACCGGGGTGCCGGTTGGTCGGGCGCTCGTTGGGGGATCTTCGCCTTAGGCGGCGATACGGTGTTTACCCGTTGGCGGTACATCGGCGGAACCAGAATATTGGCACGCAACTGGACGATATTGTCGTGCGCGTCGGGGATACCCTATTGCTGGAAGGTGTGGCCGAAGACATTCACCGTATGGCGCAGGATGAGCGGCTGGTGGAGCTGTCTGTCCCGTCCGAGCGGCCCTATCGTCGCCGTCATGCGCCCGTTGTTTTCGGTGTGCTGGCAGGCGTGGTGGTGCTTGCGGCGATGGGAGTGGCCTCGATTTTCGCGCTGGCCGTCATTGGCGTGGCCATCGTTTTGCTGACGCGGTGCATTGATGCAGACGAGGCGTTTGGCTTTGTCGATGGCCGTCTGTTGGCGTTGATATTCGCAATGCTGGCGATCGGGGCGGCGTTGCAAAGCTCGGGCGCTGTGGCGTTGATTGCGGAAAGTCTTGCGCCTTATCTGATGGGTCTGCCCGCGCCGCTGCTGATTTGGGGGGTGTATTTGCTGACATCTGTGATGACGGAACTGGTCTCGAATAACGCCGTGGCGGTGGTGGTGACCCCGATTGCGATTGGGTTGGCCGTGCAGTTGGGGGTGGACCCGCGACCGCTGGTGGTGGCGGTGATGGTGGCGGCCTCGGCCAGTTTTGCAACGCCTATCGGCTACCAGACCAACACGCTGGTGTATGGTCCGGGGGGGTATAAATTTACGGATTTCATGCGGATCGGGATTCCGCTGAACCTGTCTATTGGTATCCTCGCGAGCCTTCTTATTCCGGTGTTCTGGCCGCTTTAGCTTGAACCTCTACGCGGCGCTGGTTTATATAGGCCCAAACGGAATTACGTGACGGAGATTACCATGGCTGGCCACTCAAAATGGGCAAACATTCAACACCGTAAGGGGCGTCAGGATCGGGCGCGCTCGAAGGTTTTCTCCAAGCTGGCCAAGGAAATTACGGTTGCCGCCAGGATGGGTGACGCGGATGTAGATAAAAACCCGCGCCTTCGTATGGCGGTAAAAGAAGCCAAGAAACTTTCGGTGCCAAAGGATGTTATCGATCGTGCGATCAAGAAATCGCAGGCGGGTGAAGGGGATAACTACGACGAAATCCGCTATGAAGGTTATGGCCCGATGGGCGTCGCTGTGATCGTTGAAGCGATGACGGATAACCGGAACCGCACGGCGTCGTCTGTGCGCTCGATCTTTGCGAAATCCGGCGGGAATTTGGGCGAAACCGGTTCGGTGGCGTTCATGTTTGATCGCAAGGGGCTGGTGGTTTACCCGCTAAGCGTTGGCGATGCGGATACCGTGTTGATGGCCGCGATCGAGGCCGGAGCCGAGGATGTGGAAACCACCGAAGATGGTCACGAAATTTATTGTGAAAGCACGGATTTGCATGAGGTTTCCAGCGCATTGGAAGCCGAGTTGGGCGAATCTGAAAGCACCAAACTGATTTGGAAACCACAGACAACGACCGAGCTGGATTTGACGGGCGCCGAAAAGCTGATGCGTATGATTGACGCGCTGGAAGATGACGATGATGTGCAAACCGTCACGGCTAATTTCGAGATTTCGGACGAGGTGATGGCGCAGCTATAGCGTTGATTTAGAACATCACTGGCAGGTGCCGTGGCGTGTTGATGATCACGGTCCGCTAAAGAAAAACCCCGCCGGAGCGGGGCTTGTTATCTTTTAGAACGGGATTTCGTCGTCGAGGTTTGCACCACCACCGC
>CAKZNY010000032.1 GCA_937132145.1 uncultured Paracoccaceae bacterium
CGTATTTCAATGCTTTATCCGGTGGACACAGTATTAACCAATTCGTAACGTTAAGTAATTCTTAATTTTCTATTGGCTTTAATCTTGCACACCAATTAACAATAATTAATAACAATTAAACTCGGACTATATTCACTGTGAAACGTAAAGTAACCAAAGCTATTTTTCCTGTCGCCGGCCTCGGCACCCGCTTTTTACCAGCAACAAAATCTATTCCCAAAGAAATCATGACACTGGTTGATCGCCCGCTAATCCAATACGCGATTGACGAGGCCCGAGCCGCTGGCATCAAGGAATTCATCTTCGTAACCGCCAAAGGTAAAGGCGCGCTGGAAGACTATTTCGACGCCGCGCCCGAGCTTGAAAAAGCCCTTCGTAAAAAAGGCAAAACCGATCTTCTGAAAGAACTTCGGGCAACGGACATGGAAAGTGGCGCAATCGCCTACATCCGCCAACGCGAGGCTCTTGGCCTTGGTCACGCCGTATGGTGCGCGCGCCGTTTGATCTCGAACGAGCCTTTTGCGGTACTGCTGCCCGACGATGTGATTTCTGCCGACAAACCTTGTTTGCAGCAAATGGTCGAACAATACGCCGAAACCGGCGGTAACATGGTCGCCACGATGGAAGTAAAACCCGAGGAAGTGTCGTCCTACGGCATCCTTTCGGTTACGCAAACCGACGGGCGGTTATTAACCGTCGATGACATGGTCGAAAAACCTGCGCTCGAAGATGCGCCCTCCAAATGTGCTGTGATCGGGCGTTATATTCTGGAACCGACGATTATGAATCGCCTAAAAGACCTGAAGCAAGGCAACGGCGGCGAGATTCAGCTGACCGACGCAATCGCGCAAGAAGCACGCGATGGCGGCAAGGTTTACGGGTATGCGTTCGAGGGAAAACGCTATGATTGTGGCTCGAAAGCAGGATTTCTGAAAGCCACGATAGCCTTTGCACTTGAACGCGAGGACCTGAAAGACGATCTAGCGGATTTCATTAAACAAACCGCTGCCGGGCTGTAGAGCCGACATGGCGTTAAAGGGCAGCACTCCCACTGTTGTTATTGACATTTCGCGCACGATTTCCGGGGCTGGCCAAAAGTTTTTAACCGGCATAGATCGCGTAGAGCGCGCCTATATGGAGCATTTTCTGGAATCTCCGAACCCCGTGCTTTTCCTCGCGCGATTCGACGTGCAATCTGCCCTGCTAGACCAACAATCAATGCGAGAGCTTTACGCACTTATCCAGCAAAACGGCCCATGGGATAAGCCCGGCATCGGTGGATTACTTGGCCGCCGAAGGCACCGCATGGCTGCCCCGATAAGGAATACCGTCCGGCGTCTCGCCCTTTCTTGGCCCTACCTTGCGCGCGGGCTAAAAACCCATGCACCAGCCGGATTTATTTATCTCAACGTCGGGCACGAAAAGTTGCGACCCGGCCTTTGGCCAAAGTTAAGGCGCAGCGGGGCGGGCAAGATCGTTGTTATGATCCACGACCTGATCCCCATTGATTTTCCGCAATTTACGACCCCCAAAAGCACGGCGAATTTCGGGGCGCGAATGCAGGCGCTGACCAGACATGCCGACTTCTTCATTTATAATTCGAGTGACACAGAAAAACGCATGCAACGCTGGTTCACAAAATGGGGCACCTCGGTCGAAGGGCGCGTTGTTCTGCTGGGCACGGAGCCGCTTCCGTTTAGCGGTGCCCCGCCCCCCTCGACCACGCCATATTTTGTTTGCCTAAGCACGATCGAGCCGCGCAAAAATCACAAACTGTTGCTGGATATCTGGGCCGAATTTCATACCACTCTACCGGAGAACGAAATCCCTCATCTTCACATCGTCGGTCGGCGCGGCTGGCTGAACGAGGACGTTTTCAACACACTCGACACCGCCCCTTTCATGGGGAAAACCGTGTTTGAACATAGCCGGATGCCTGATGAACAGCTTGGGTCCTTAATGAAGGGGGCGAGGGCGTTGCTTTTCCCCTCGTTTACGGAGGGGTTTGGATATCCGCTAGTAGAGGCGCTCCAGATGCGGGTGCCGGTTATCTGCTCGGACTTGCCATGTTTTCACGAGATCGCAGGGGACGCCCCGCTGTATATCGACATCGAAAATCAACAGAAGTGGCGCGATAAAATACGTGAGGTTGCAACCTCGGATAGCATTTCGAAAAGCTTGGCGATTAAAATACCCGAACTCCCTAAATGGGACTCACATTTTCATAATATTGACACTATTCTAGACGATATAAGTTAAAACTTTTGTATGGAGACGTCAGCATAACTGCAGATTCAGACAGTTCTTGGTATTTTGAGCGATGAACGTCGGTTATGGCTGCGACTTAAGGCCCTGAGGGGCACGGTTTTGGGGTTATTTCCTGATTTCGGCCGTACTTATCCCGTGGGTGCCAATTCTTTCAGGCCAAAAAGGAGCAGGAATTTAGCACCCTTTTGTATGTTGTGGGCGACAGCTGCCAAGCCGAATAGGATCAGATTTTTCGCCAAACCCATTAGTCGTGTGCGCCCCAGACCATAGCGGGATTTGTACGTAGCAAAGGGGCGTTCGCCGCCGGATCGGGTCACCGCGATTTCTGCGTTGCGGGTTTTGTCTGCCTCTGACAATGGGTGGGCACGATAGCCTTTGCGTTGCACCCTGTCCGCAATGCCGAATTTCGCAAGCTTATCCCGCGTGGCTTGCGAGCTATAGGCCGCGTCGGCGTAAAGAGCCGCCTCATCTCCGAGCAAAAGCGTGTCGCGCTCAACGCTGTCATGCACATTGCCGGGGGTGACGGTCTAGCGGTGGATGAACCCGTCTTTATCCACGCCGGTGTGGATTGAATAGCCATAGGTGGATTTTAGGGTGCCGCGGCTGTCGGCCTTGACCATTGCCTGGCAGGCCATTGCAAAGCAATGGCTGAGAAGGGGGCCAGCCTGCCTCGGGGTCACGTTTAGGCTGGCCATCCACATCTTTTCCGGGCCCCGATTGCGCGGCCTCAACCGGCGTGGCGTCGATGATGTTTATCCGCCCTTCGGTCATGATAATGTGTTTTGCCTCAAGCTGACGGTTGACCTCGCCCAGCAAAACTTCCCACAGATCATGCTCGATCAGCTTGGCCCTAAACCGCCCGATGGTGGTGGCATCCGGCACATCTCCGCCCAGCTCAAGGTGGCAAAACTTGCGAAATAACAGATCACGAAACAGGGTCTGGGCCAGTTCCACATCACTGAGGCGATACCAGATGCCCAGGAGCGATGCGCGCAGGAGCGTCAGGAGCGGATAGCTGGGCCGACCTGTCTTACCAGCGTAAATGCCAGACATGATCCGCTCAAGCTCGCCCCAGTCCAAAACCGCCTCCGCCCATCTAGGCCACGCAGGCTCGGGTGCTCAAGATCAGCGCTGGTAATGAAAAGTTCGGGTTGGGTGGAAAATGGCTTGTGCATGGCAGCACAATAGCAAAATCAAAAACCGTTGGGAACCCCAGAGTTATGCAGAGGCCGGGGAATAGCTTTTGAAAAAAGCATTTTGAATTTTTGCTGATCTGATTCACATAGTGGCATTCTTAATTTCAGGAGGATGCTATGTCAGGTGAATTTTCGCATATATTTGAAGGGGTTGAAGATCCGCGCCGCAGCAATGCCACGCGCCATGATTTGCATGAAATGTTGATGATTGCGCTTTTATGTACTCTTTGTGGCGGCGAGGGCTGTTGTGATATGGCGCTTTTCGGGCGCTCAAAAGAGCCGTTTTTGCGCAAATTCATGCGTTTGGAGCATGGAATCCCCAGCCATGATGCCTTTTCCGATCTGTTCAAGGCACTTGATCCGGTCAGTTTTCAGCAGGTAATGCAGCGGCTGGTTGAACGGTTTGCCGGTGAACTTGAAGGCGTTGTGGCGATTGACGGCAAGTGTTTGCGCCGGTCTTTCTGTCGCGCCTCGGGCAAGTCGCCATTGCATCTGGTGCAGGCGTTTTGTTCACAGAGCAGTCTGGTTCTGGGCCAGATTGCGGTTGACGAGAAGTCGAACGAAATTACCGCATTGCCGAAATTGCTGGAGCTTTTGGACATCAAGGGCTGGATCGTCACCGCCGATGCCATGCATACCCAAAGGGACAGCGCAAAGGCGATTTGTTCCAAGGGCGCAGACTATGTTCTGGCGCTCAAGGGCAATCCCCCTCTCGGGCATGTAAACATGCCCTGCCGGGCAGCGGGGAACGCTCTATGATGATGTAAAATTGTTTCTGTCTGATCCGCATCAACAAGAAAATATACAAGTATTTCAGGATGTTGATGTCAGTCATGGCCGTATAGAAACCCGCATTGCCCATCTGTGCGATGATATCGGATGGTTGCAGCGGTATCATGACTGGCCAAATCTGGCGGCGATCGGTAAAATCACCGCGACGCGGGAAAACGCTGGCAAAACATCTCGGGAAACACGCTACTATCTCCTGAGCAGGGCCATGAGTGCAGAAAAATTCCTCGCTGCCACCAGGGCGCACTGGTCAATCGAAAACGCACTGCACTGGGTGCTGGACGTCACAATGAACGAGGACGCAATGCGCAACCGCAAAGGCAACGGCCCCGAAAATCTCGGTCTCCTGCGCCGCATGGCGCTCAATCTGGCAAGAAGCGAGGCCTCAAAAATTTCAATGCGCGGCAAACTGAAAAAAGCCGGATGGAATGACGATTTCATCCTCGACCTCCTCCGGGCAACCATTCAGCTTTAAAAGCGATTGCCTTGGGGCTGTCCAAGATAATCAACTTCGAGGTTATTATGCTATGCATACTGTCAATCGCAGAGTAAAAAGGGACCAGATCGCGGCGTAAAACTGGGCCACTGAGTTTTCGGTTATTGCGCGCTTTGGCGCGAGTGCTCCTCATGAAGCTAACGCGTGCCAAAGTGCATGTTGGCCGTTTGGCCAACATTGTTCTGATCTTGATGTGTTTGTTTATTGGCGGTTCTTACGGCTGTGTTTTAGCCGATAGCTTTCGCCGTTCATCTCGAGGATGTGGACATGATGTGTCAAGCGATCCAGTAAAGCACCGGTTAATCGCTCAGATCCAAAAACCTCGGTCCATTCATCAAAGGGCAGGTTTGAGGTTATGATGATGGAGCCGCGCTCATAGCATTGGGATATAACCTCGAAGAGTAATTCAGCACCTGATTTACTCAGAGGGACGAAGCCCAGTTCATCAATGATCAACAGGTTCTGGCTTGTCAGTTGTTTTTGCAGCCGTTGTAATTTCCGCTCGTCTTGGGCTTCAATCAGATCATGGACCAGGGCTGCCGCTGTTGTGAATCGCACCTTCAGCCCTCTTTGACACGCAGCCAATCCAAGCCCTAAAGTGATGTGCGTCTTGCCTGTCCCTGATGGCCCAAGGGCGATAATGTTTTCCTTGCGATCCACGTAGTCACATCGTGCTAGATCCATTGTCAGGGGTTTGTTCAAGCTGGGCATGATCTTGAAGTCAAAGCTGATCCGTTGCCCGGCAGTGGTTTGTTTGCAAACCATGAGAGGGGAGGCTCTTCGTGCTCGGGAACTTTGCCGCCTTCCTTCTCGGCGATTTTACAAATCACCTGCCAGGCAGT
>CAKZNY010000033.1 GCA_937132145.1 uncultured Paracoccaceae bacterium
ATAAAGCGCCGCCTTTTCCGATATTGCTATCGAGTGTCTTAGCACACCAACGCGTTATAACATTGGTCAGAAACTCAGTTATTGTTCTGCATCATCAAGAAGATCAGAGCAATTGCTAGAAGTGGTAGCAACCAAAGACCGGAACCACCCATGGAACCTGCTTCGGAAACCATTTCCATTTCCATTGGTACTTCCATCAATGCAACAGAACCAGCGAATGCTGTGGATGCGGCTGCTGTGATTGCGGCTGTAAGTGCTGCGAGTTTCATAGGGATATCCTCCAAAAAGATGACGTCTGCTTAAACTCGCCAATCGAGCTGCGCAAACACAGAAAACTACAGGGTTCTTCTAACGGCTCTTTTTTGACATTGCAACTATAGAAGAATCCATTGGAAAAGGGGTTCGTACTGCGCTATATTAGCAACACTTGCGTGCCGACTTTTGCAAGCCCGAACAGCTCTTTTATGTCGTCATTATAAAGACCGATACACCCGTTAGAAGACTGCCGCCCGATCTTGCGCGTGTCGTTTGTGCCGTGGATGCGGTAATACTGCCAGCTAAGATAAAGCGCGTGCGTGCCAAGCGGGTTTTCGGGTCCAGGGGGGACATATTTGGGCAAATCGGGGTTGCGCTTCAGCATCGAGGGCGTTGGCCGCCAATCCGGCCCTATACGTTTGCGCACAATGGTGGTGCGGCCCAATCGGGTAAGGTCCTCTGTAAGGGGGACGCTAACCGGATAAATCTTGTGGTATGCTTCGCCTTCAGGCCAAAAGTGCAACGTGCGACCTTCGATATCCACAAGAATCGCGCCCTTGCGCAGGCTCGAAAAATATTCTTGCCACCTACGACCTGAAAAGTTGTTTGTACGGATTACAACAGTACCCTGTGCCGGATCTTCTTGCGCACGCAAAATACCGGGGGCTGCAACACCGAAGGCCGCCGCCGAGGCCGCAAATTGGCGGCGTGTAATTACGGGCTTGTTAATCTTTGTCATTGACTCGTTTCCTATCTCGATTTCGTCGCACCATATGGGATCGCGCGAATTTAGGCAATTCACACTATGTTCATCATATTTTTAGGCGGAAATCCGCTATTTGTATCCCGCAGTCATTCGCTGTAAACAGGCCGGACAAAACTTTCAGGAGTACCCCGATGTTTCGTTTAAGTGCTATTTTAGTTTCCCTAATGCTGATCCTCGCCGCCTGTACAGAAGTCGTGACCGGAACATATGAGGGCAACGCGCGGTCCGGTATTATTTCCAACTTCGGGTCTGGAGGCATTCGGTTACGCCATCTAGATGCCCTGAACGCGCTGCGGGTTGAGCGCGGCATACAGCCATTGCAACTTTCCGCCGCCCTGAATGCCGCCGCTGACACGCACGCACGGGATATGAAAGCGCAACAACGCGCGTGGAACTTCGGGTCTGACCGCACCTCGCCGCAAGATCGCGCGGTGCGTGCTGGCTTTTACGGCATTGTGCGCGGGGAAAATGTTGCCGAAACTTTCAAGAGCGAGCTTCTGGTGTTGCAAACATGGCTGGACGATCCGGCGTCTCGTGCATCTATCCTTGACCCCGAGGCGACACATCTGGGCTATGGCTGGTATCAAGAAACCAACGGTAAAATTTGGTGGGTTCAAGTATTGGGTCAAGCTTTCCCCGAACCCGTCGCTATGGCCGAATCGAAATAGGGGTTCCCAGCGGAACCATCGCCCAGATTTCCTCGATCTCGTTGTCCGTGACCGAAATACAACCAGCCGTCCAATCCCGCTTGAAGCGGTCTCGAAATCTGGTTGGACCGCCGTGGATGAAAATATCCCCGCCGGGGTTCACGCCCTTCGCACGGGCCTCGGCCACGTCTTTTTTGTCGGGGTAAGAAATCCCCAGACTAAGGTGATAGGCGCTGTTCTCGTTACGACGGTTGATGTAATAGGTGCCTTCGGGGGTGCGCCCGTCACCCTCCCTGTTCTTATCCCCACGCGGCGAAAATCCCAGATCAACGGAATAGCGGTGCAGCAGAACAGGCTTGTCGTCAACGCTACGGTACAGGCCAAGCTGGCGGCTGGACTTGAACAGCACCAAGAAGTCAACCGTAGGTAACGAGCGGCTGGAGGCCGTCGGTTCGTCAGCCGCAGTCACATTTGCGATAGCCATCGCCAATGTGACAGAAAGAACGGTGCGTCTATTCAAATTCGTCATTGAGTCTGCTCTTGCCTGCCAAGACGCTTTGCGCCCGTTGTTTTGTTTGGCGTACACGATTTGTCGGATAATTTCCAGTCGCCGTTTAGCCCGTTGCAAAACCGCGCGGGGTTTTGCCTACAGCCCGGCTTCCTCGGCAATCTGCTTACGGCTTTTACGGCCGCGCTCGGTTTCGGATTTCAACTGCCCGCAGGCCGCCATGATATCCTCGCCGCGTGGTCGCCGCACAGGGCTGGCGTAACCAGCCGCATTGACGATATCCCCGAACGCCTCGATCCGTTTCCACTCGGAACGCTCATACGGCGAACCGGGCCACGGGTTAAACGGGATAAGGTTGATTTTGGCAGGAATTCCATCGATCAGCTTGACCAGACGGTGCGCATCCTCGTCGCTGTCATTCACGCCTTTCAGCATCACATATTCAAACGTAATCCGCTCGGAGTTCGACAAACGCGGGTAGGAGCGCAGGCCTTCCAGCAGCGCCTCGATATTCCAACGCTTGTTGATCGGCACCAGCGTGTCGCGCACCTCGTCCGTCGTCGCGTGGAAGCTGATCGCCAGCATACAACCGATCTCCTCCCCTGCGCGTGCGATTTCCGGCACCACACCGGATGTGGACAAGGTGATGCGGCGGCGCGAGATGGAAATCCCCTCGGGGTCCATCGCGATCTTCATGGCGTCACGCACATTGTCCAGATTATACAGCGGCTCGCCCATGCCCATCAGCACGATGTTGGACAGCTTGCGTTTGTCGAACGGAGTGTTGTCCCACTCGTTCAAATCATCCCGCGCGACCAGTATCTGCCCAACGATCTCGCCAGCGGTCAGGTTGCGCACCAGTTTTTGCGTGCCGGTATGACAGAACGGGCACGTCAGCGTGCAGCCCACTTGCGAAGACACACACAGCGTGCCGCGATTTTTCTCGGGGATATACACCACCTCGACCTCGTGACCACCAGCAATCCGCAGCAGGTACTTGCGGGTGCCGTCCTTGCTGATCTGCTTGGTGACAATCTCCGGCCGCTCTAGCGTGAAAATTTCCGCCAACTCGGCGCGGTAGGCTTTGGACAAGCTGGTCATAAGGCCGAAATCGGTCACGCCTTTGAAATACAGCCAGTGCCATATCTGCCCGACCCGCATTTTCGCCTGCTTTTCGGGGGTACCCATCGCGATCAAAGCCTCGCGCATGGCGTCGCGGCCCAACCCGATCAGGCTCGGCTTTCCGGCCACGGCTTTACGTGGAACGGTCAGGTTATCAGGTGTGATCGGTACAGACATCGCAACTTCCTTAAAACGCATCACGCCCCCCGCGTAAGGCGAGAGGCGCAGGTATTCCTTCGCAGTATAGACCGTTTGGCCTTACTTGCACAGCTCCATAGCTTTTTTGACAGCCGCCGTAAACCCGCGCAGCGAGAACGTGTCGATTGTCGTGGTCCCGCGCGCCGAAACACCGGTCACAATCGCATCGGCACCTTTGCGCATCGCGGCAATCAGCGCCACATCATCCGCGGGGGTTGTCCATGCATATTCTTCGTGGACGGACGCATCAGGGTACAATTCAAATTTCGTATTGCCGATTACCATCTTCACAACCGCTTCGGGTTTCAGCGGGTAGCCGGCCAGAAAGCTCGGCTCGCCAGCAACGCCTTGGCCCGGAATTACAGAAATATGGAAGCGGATTTCACCACGGCTAACGGTCACTTCCTGACCATTGCGCCGCGCCACACTTTTGGTTGGCTGCGATACGATGAAACAAACTTTCGGGTCCTGATCGACATAGACGCTCCAATCCGTGAGCGCCTCGACCATCTCCAACTGCTGCGCTGTTGCGCCTGAGCCAAAGGTTAACCCGACCAATATCGTCGCTACCGCAACACCGCGTGGAATTTTCCAACCCATAATTTCTAGCCTCCGCTCAAATTCATTTACCGTCCGGTCCGCATTACGCTGCGAATTTCTTCAGACGGCTTGTATTTCAATCACCTGCGGCCCTAATCTAGCCGCAGCACTAGGCGTTTTGCTAGCCCCAAAAGGCCGCTATATACATAGATTGGCAGGGATACGCCGATCTTTTCGCAACATTTGCCGATAAAGAGGGCCATTTCCATGCCATCAGCCGAAACACTCGTCGAAATCTGGCGTGCCGATTTTCTGGAATGCCAGCACCGTGGACATGCGGTTATTAGCGATGCGGCGGGAAATATCATCGCCCAATGGGGGGATCCTGATCAGGTGATCCTGCCGCGGTCCTCGTCTAAAATGCTGCAAGCCTTGCCGTTGATCGAAACCGGCGCTGCGGCTGCCTTTGGTCTTGGGGCGGAACAATTGGCGTTATCGTGTGCCTCTCATAACGGTGCGGCGATTCATACTGACCGCGTGAGGGCGTGGCTGGATAATCTGGGCCTGAGTGACGATGATTTTCGCTGTGGGTCCCACCAACCCAAAGACGAGACCGCACGACATGCGCTTCGCGATACCGGCCAGAAACCCTGCCAGATGCACAACAATTGCTCCGGCAAGCATTCGGGGTTCTTGACGGTTAACAAACATATCGGCGGGCATGCCGATTACGTTGACGTCGATCACCCGTTGCAAAAAGCGGTAAAAGAAGCGTTCGAGGAAATGACAGGGATGGACAGCCCCGGCCACGGCATCGACGGTTGCAGCGCCCCGAACTTCGCCACCACCGTCAAAGGCCTGGCCCGTGCGATGGCGCGTATGGCGGACCCCTCCGGCCTTGGCACCGCGCGCCAATCCGCCGCCCGCGCATTGGTAGACGCCATGCGACAACACCCGCTGCTGGTGGCAGGCGAAGGTCGCGCGTGTTCCGAAATGATGGCGGCGATGGACGGCAAAGTTGCCATAAAAACGGGGGCCGAGGGAGTATACATAGCCATCCTCCCCCAGCAAGGTCTTGGCGTCGCATTGAAAATCGAGGATGGCGCAACCCGTGGATCAGAAGCCGCAATGGCCGCCATTCTGGTGCGTTTGGGAGTACTGTCGCCAGATCACCCGATGGCCAAGAAACGTCTGAACCCGCCAACTCTGAACTGTCGGGGCATAAACACAGGTTTCATCCAACCCGCTGATTCGTTTTACAAAGACGGCGCGTTGCTGATTTAGAAAACCTCGGATTAAGGCTCCACCGCCGAGCGAAGCGAGGCCTAGTCCAACCGAAGGGCGGAAGTGCCCGACTGAATTTCACACCAAACCAAGGCGTGCTCCCGCCCGTCAGGGCTGTCGTTTGGCAAGCCAAACAAAACCCTTCCCGTTGGGCCAGGCCTCGCTTCGCTCGGCGGTGGGAGTTGGGTCAGGACTCGTTGATTGATCCGGA
>CAKZNY010000034.1 GCA_937132145.1 uncultured Paracoccaceae bacterium
TGAGTGCTGTACTTCAATATTATTTAGCTTTCACACAATAATTGGCAGCCTTGGGCGACTTGTTGGCAATCGCAAATATCACTAACTGTCGCCCGTATCGCTTGCGATCCGGGCAGCGCCCGATCCGCCCCCACGGGCGGGCGCTTTACGCCCACCCTCGGATCGGGCGCTGCCCTTGTGTTGTGGTAGGCGTTTACGGGGTTATCCATCCACTCTAATCGTTAAATTCTTCGAATCATATGGGCTGTCCTCGACGATCTCGGCGTCCCATAGTTCGTTGAACATTTTTACCTTTAGTTTTTGGCCCACGTTCGCCAGTTCGGGGGGGAGGTAGCCCATGCCGATGGATTGCTCGAAATGCACGGAGTAGCCGCCGGAGGTTAGGCGGCCGATCTTAACCCCATCCAAAAATAGGGCTTCGCGGCCCCATGGGTCGGCGTCGGTTGGGCCGTCGATCAGGAGGGTGACGCATTTGGTGCGGGTGCCTATGGACTCCATTTCCGCGCGGCCTTGGAAGTCTTTGGAGAGGTCGATGAAGCGGGGGAGGTCGGCCTCGATCGGGGTGGCGTCGCGGCCTAGTTCGGTGCCGAAGGCGCGGTAGGATTTCTCTTGGCGGAGCCAGTTTTGGGCGCGGGCGCCGACGAGTTTTAGGTCGAATTCTTCGCCTGCGGCCATGATCAGGTCGAAGAGGTAGTTTTGCATCTCGATGGGGTGGTGGAGTTCCCAGCCCAGCTCGCCGGTGTAGGCGACGCGGATGGCGTGGACGGGGCACATGCCTAGCTCGATATGGCGCGAGGAGAGCCACGGGAAGCGTTTGTTGGATAGGGCGGTTTCGGGGTTTGGGTCGTTGATTAGAGTTTTGAGGAGGTCGCGGGATTTGGGGCCGGCGAGGGCGAAAACGCCGTATTGGGTGGTGACGTTCTGGATCTCGATGTAGCCGAATTCGGGTGCTTTGTCGGCGGCGGCTTTGCGGAGGTAATCGCCGTCGTAGTCGGTTAGGGCGCCGGATGAGACTAGGTAGTATTCGGATTCGGCTTCGCGCACGATGGTGTATTCGGTGCGGGTGGTGCCTGCGGCGGTTAGGGCGTAGGTGAGGTTGATGCGGCCGATGCGCGGGAGTTTGTTGGTGGTGAACCAGTCGAGGAATTGGGTTGCGCCCGGGCCTTTTACGCGGTGTTTGGTGAAGGCGGTGGCGTCGATCAGGCCGACGTTTTCCCGTATAGATTTTGCCTCCGCCACTGCGTATTTCCACCAACCGCCGCGCCGGAAGGAGCGGCTTCCTTTGTCGTCAAAACCGATGGGCGCGAAGTAATTCGGGCGCTCCATTCCGTTGACCACGCCGAATTGTGCGCCAGCGGCTTTCATGCGGTCATAGCAGGGGGCGGTGCGTAGGGGGCGGCAGGCTTGGCGTTCCTCGTCGGGGTGGTGGAGGATGTAGACGTGGTCGTAGCATTCCTCGTTTTTGCGGGCGGCGTATTCGGTTGTTATCCAGTCGCCGTAGCGTTTGGGGTCGAGGGATGCCATGTCGATGTCGGCTTCGCCGTCTACCATCATTTGGGCGAGGTAGTAGCCGACGCCGCCTGCTGCGGTGATGCCGAAACTGAAGCCCTCGGCCAGCCACATGTTGCGTAGGCCGGGGGCGGGGCCGACTAGCGGGTTGCCGTCGGGGGTGTAGCAGATCGGGCCGTTGAAGTCGTCTTTCAGGCCGGAGTTTTCGCAGGATGGTATGCGGTGGATCATGGCCATGTATTGGTCCTCGATGCGGTCGAGGGCGAGGGGGAAGAGGTCGGCGCGGAAGCTGTCGGGGACGCCGTGTTCAAAGCAGGCGGGGGCGTGTTTTTCGTATACGCCGAGGATCCAGCCGCCGCGTTCTTCGCGCACGTAGGATTGGGCGTCGGCGTCGCGGATTACGGGGTGCTCGGGGTTTGTTTTGCGGAATTCAACTAGCGCGGGGTCTACGTCGGTGACGATGAACTGGTGTTCGACGGGGACGGCGGGCATTTTGATGCCGAGTTGGCGCGCGGTGCGTTGGGCGTGGTTGCCGGTGGCGGTTACGACGTGCTCGGCGTGGATCTCGAAGGTTTCTTCGGAAGGGATCAGGTTGCCGCCTTTTTCGATCATGACCGTGCCGCGCACGATCCATTCGGAGCCGGTCCACTCATAGCTGTCGACTTGGCGTTTGCGGATGATTTCGACGCCGCGTTGGCGGGCGCCTTTGGCCATCGCCATGGTGACGTCGGCGGGGTTTATGTAGCCGTCGGTCGGGTGGTAAAGCGCGCCTTTCAGGTCTTCGGTGTTGATTAGGGGCCAGCGGGATTTCACCTGCTCGGGTGTCAGGAATTCGTATTCTATGCCCACGGAATCGGCGGTGGTGGCGTAGAGTTTGTACTCGTCCATGCGCGCGTCTGTTTGGGCCAAGCGCAGGTTGCCGACGACGGAGAAGCCAGCGCTCAGGCCGGTTTCGGCTTCGAGTTCTTTGTAGAACTTCACGGAATAATCGTGGATGTGGGTGGTGGCGTAGCCCATGTTGAACAGCGGCAATAGGCCTGCGGCGTGCCATGTGGAGCCGCTTGTTAATTCGTCGCGCTCCAAAAGGATTACATCGTCCCATCCGGCTTTGGCCAAATGATAGGCGATGGATGTGCCGACGACACCGCCACCAACGACACAGGCTTTTACATGGGATTTCATCATACTACTCCGAAATGCGATTTTCATGCACAATGACGGATTTTGGAGAAGGGGCCAATATCTTCCCGACTGAACATATACTGAATCCGACTTTTCAGGCGCAAAAAAATCGGGAAGGCGCTGTGTTTCGGGGGGCAAACCGGATACGATGAATCCTGTTCTAGACATCAACCCTGCCTAGATGTTACCAAATGCCAAAATGGTGCAGTGCGAGATAAGCGATTCAGACATATGCTGGTTTGTTATACAAAACATGAATTACGGAATGCGCTGGCTGGACTTCGGGCCAAAGGCGCGGTTGGTCTGGTGCCGACAATGGGGTATCTGCACGCGGGGCACATGGCGTTGGTGACGCGGGCGCGGGCGGAAAACGAAGTCGTGGCGGCCTCGATTTTCGTGAACCCGACGCAATTTGGTGCCAACGAGGATTTGAGCACCTACCCCAGAGATATCGAACAGGATTTGCAGAAGCTGCGCGATGCGGGTGTTGATGTGGTTTTCACGCCGACTGTGGACGAGGTTTATTTGCCGGATGCCGATACGCACGTCAAAACGGGGTATTTGTCGCGCGTGTTGATCGGGCGGATCAGGCCCGTTCATTTTGGGGGTGTTGCAACCGTTGTGACCAAGCTGTTCAACATTTTCCAACCGGATCGCGCCTATTTCGGGTGCAAGGACTACCAGCAGTTGACGGTTATCAAAAAGATGGTCGCCGATCTGGATATTCCGGTTAAGGTGATCGGGGTTCCGACAGTGCGGGAGGCGGACGGTTTGGCGCTGTCGTCGCGCAATGTGCGCTTAACGCCGAAAAACCGTGCTGCCGCGCCTGTGCTGTGCAAATCGCTGGATCTGGCCGAAGTTCTGGTCGCGGGCGGGGGTGCTACGGTGCATTCCGTCAAGAAAGAAATCCTCGATTTACTGGCGGGCATGCCTTGCGGTGTTGTCGAGTCTGTAGATATTCGCGATGCCGAAACTTTGGCACCGATGCGCGGGCGGATTGTATCTGCTGTTGTTATATTGCTCGCAGTGCGCTTCGAGAGCGTGTTGCTGATAGACCAGCGGGTCGTTACCCCGCCAAATAACCGTTAACTGAAAGGTAAATCCATGAGTGTACCTGTGAAAATCCGTAGAACCACCGTTCCACAAATCCGCGCGCGCAAGGGCAAGGAGCCTATTGTTTCGCTAACCTCGTATCATGCGCATACCGCTGCAATCGTGGATAAGTATGCGGATTTTATTCTGGTGGGGGATTCACTGGGGATGGTGATGCACGGCATGGAATCCACGATCGGGGTTACGCTCGATCTGATGATCATGCACGGGGCGGCGGTTGTTCGTGGCACGCAGAGGGCGCTGGTGGTTGTCGATATGCCGTTTGGAAGTTACGAGGAAAGTCCGGCGGTGGCGTTCCGGAATGCCGCGCGGGTGATGAAGGAAACCGGTTGCGGGGCGGTTAAGCTGGAGGGTGGCACTCGGATGGCCGAGACGATCCGCTTTCTGACCGAGCGGGGCATACCGGTGATGGCGCATATCGGCCTGACGCCGCAGTCGAGCCACGTGATGGGCGGTTTCAAAACGCAGGGGCGCGATCAGGCGGATTGGGCCAAGCACGAGGCGGACGCGGTTGCCGTAACCGAAGCGGGCGCTTTTGCGCTGGTGCTAGAGGGAATGGTGGAGCCGCTGGCGGCGAAGATCAGCAAGCAGATCGAAATACCGACTATCGGTATTGGCGCGTCAGCGGAATGCGACGGGCAGATTCTGGTGTTGGAGGATATGTTGGGCCTGAACCCGACTCCGCCAAAGTTTGTCAAAGTTTACGGCGATCTTGGCGACGGGATCGAGCGGGCGGTGAAATCCTACGCTCAGGAGGTCAAATCGCGGGTGTTTCCAAGCGATAAGAATACGTATTAATGTTCGGAAAACCTCACAGTGGTTAAGAATATATTTAACATATGGAGCGAATATGACCGACAACCCACTTTTGCAGAAATGGAATACACCCTTCGAAATCCCGCCGTTTGACCTGATCAAGGACGAACATTTTGCGCCAGCGTTTGAAGAGGCGTTTCTTCAGGCGCGTGCGACGATTGATGCGATTGCAGGGGGCAGCGATAAGCCGACGTTTGCCAATACCATTGAAGCGATGGAGCAGGCCGAGGAATTGCTGGAGCGTATCGCGGGCGTGTTTTTCAACCTCGCGGGGGCTGATACGAATGACGCGCTCGAGGCTTTGCAGCGGGATTTGGCCCCGAAATTTGCGGCATTTTCGGCTGAAACTTTGATGAACGAGGCGTTGTTTGCGCGGGTCTCGGCGATTAGCGAGGCTGGCCTGAATGCTGAACAGGCGCGGGTGTTGGAGTTGTATAACCGGATGTTTGTGCGGGCGGGGGCGGCGCTTGCGCCTGACGCGCGGACGCGGTTGAAAGAAATCATGCAGCGGTTGGCATCCTTGGGGACGGCGTTCTCGCAAAACGTTCTGGCGGATGAAAAGTCGTGGGAAATGGCGCTGGGCGAGGGCGATCTGGCGGGGTTGCCGGATTCGCTGGTCTCGGCGGCGGCGCAAGCGGCGCAGGATCGCGGGGGCGAGGGGCATGTGATAACCCTCTCGCGTTCGTTGATCGTGCCGTTTTTGCAGTTCTCCACCCGTCGGGATTTGCGTGAGATAGCGTTCAAAGCGTGGGTGGCTCGCGGTGAAAACGGTGGCGAGACGGATAATGTCGCGGTAGTTGCCGAGACGCTGAAATTGCGCCATGAGCGGGCGACGTTG
>CAKZNY010000035.1 GCA_937132145.1 uncultured Paracoccaceae bacterium
GCCCTGTTGAGCTCCGCCCTGTTGAGCTCCGCCCTGTTGAGCTTGACAGCATCCATCTTTGCAAAATCCATTTGACTGTTATCAAGCTGGGCGCGATCAAAAATGCCGCTTCTGAAATCGACACGGCGTAGATAGCAGTTGCGCAGATCTAGGCGGTAATCCCTCGCCTTCTCCTTTAGCATCTGCTGCTCGTTCCGCCGCCCGATCACGTCGATAACCGATTGAATGTCGATGCGGATCGTCGGGATACTTTTGTTCCATTTTCTCCGCGCCTCCCGATCGGCGTTTGCATTTTCTGGATACGGATTATCCTCGGTCGCCGGACTATTCTCCCGAACATAAGCACAAAGGATTTCCATGATTTGCACGTGGTCCCGCAAACTGTCCTGCGCGATGCGTTCCAGCGAATAAATCGCGCCAAACCGCACTTCGAGGTTTGGTTTGGTATGCGTCCCCTTCGCATCTGTAACTATTTTGTCTGCGCCAAGATACTCGATCGCTTTGGCAATCCGGTCGGTAATCAGGCCTTGTTCAGCCGTATGGCTTTGCTTTTGTGCAATCCATGTGCGCCAAATGATGAACGGAGCGCCAACAATCGCCGCCAGCAGAATCGCGTATCCGCGTGGGTCTTCCTTGAACACATCATTCTGATTGGTCACGATGTTCCAGATATTCCAAAGGGCGGGTATAAACAGCGCGAACGAGATGCCGCCTAACAGCCAGTATAGCATCTCTTTGCGCCACAGGGCTTTCTTTAACCACTCAAAATGGTTGGAAACCGACAGGACCGCCGTTAGCAAAAAAAGCATGCCGAGAAAAACTAAAAATATGTCCATATATGGAAGTGTAAAGGTGAACGTCATAAATACCTACTCCAACAATCCTCGCACTATGACAAAATCACAGGCCAAGGGGAAGGGTGGCGGCTTGTGCGCATGATCAACTGTAATCGCCAAAGGTTAACAAGCCCATGCGCCAAATCGTATGTACAGGTTGTGCACGCATTGTGTACGGGTTGTGCATACACAATTATCGTAGATTTGGTAAAGGTTAACGCCCGTAGCTACTTACCCTTGCGGTGTGCTTTTATCGCGGAAAACCGCTCAACCCCGCCCCGCCATGCGCCGCACTAACGTGGTCCTAAGATCATGCATGGCCATCAGAATTGGTTGTGCGTTCTGTGCAATCTGTTCGTCGCTCGCATTCGCCTGCACCCACTGTGCGACGGCGTTCATGTCGCCTACCAGCTGATCGACCAGTGCCGCGTCTCTGGTTTTCTGGCCCGCTTTACGGGCGTCATACCAAGCGGCGATTTCGGTCAGTTCACCCTCCGTTGGCGTTTGTTTTCCCGAAGGTTTAACCTCGCCGTTCTGCTTCAAAACCGCGATTTGCATCATATCAAGCCGCGCGTGTTCGCCCGACGCGATACGGTACACAGCCGCGCCGTTATCCTTGCGACGAAAATAGAGGGTAGGGCGATCAAACATCAGGTTAATCCTTCGCAAAAACGGGCAATACGGGCGCAAGCCTCGGTCAATAATTCATCCGAGGTGGCATAGCTTATACGGATGTTGGGGGACAGCCCGAAGGCCGCCCCGAAAACCACGGCGACGCCTTGGGATTCCAGCAGCTCTGTGGCGAAATCCTCGTCGCTGTGAATGGTGATTCCGGACGGAGTAGTCTTGCCTATCAAGCCTATGATAGAGGGGTAAACGTAAAACGCCCCCTCGGGGGTGGGGCATTCCATGCCGTTGATTTTGTTTAGTAAACCCACCACTAAATCGCGTCGCCGCTCGAATGCAACGCGACTGGTGGCGATGTAATCTTGCGGGCCGTTCAAGGCCTCGACCGCTGCCCATTGGCTGATGGACGAGGGGTTGGTGGTCGACTGCCCCTGCA
>CAKZNY010000036.1 GCA_937132145.1 uncultured Paracoccaceae bacterium
GGCGGTTTATATTTGGTCCTGGATTTATATATAGCGAATCGTTTTGTATGGTATGTGACATGAAAACGCGAAAACCGCTTCTGCAGCAAGGTCTGCTTCCGGCCCTTACCGGACATTGTCGAGGCCAGTTGATGCCCTCAGCTTCTTTCCAAAAGCTGCCATTCACAGAAAGAGATCGGAACGAAATCACATTAGGACTTTTACACGACAGCTAACAACTTGGTAGACGAACACGGAGATTGCAGGGCCTTGCGCGAAAAGTTTGAGGCGCCGCTTGAGGTCGCATCAATTTACATCATAGTTAAACGCATGCAAAACGCCCATATCATACAGTAACGCCTATTCACACCCTGCCTGCAACCAGGAAGATTTCCGGCAGTTGGCTGCTAGGTGGTTGGTAGGTTGGGCTCGAAGCGGTCCTTCGAGCTTTCAGTTAAAGTTCCCTCAGCGCCTTAATCTGCGCCAGTGCCACCGTGAGCTGGCTATCAGATAACCCGCGCACCAATGCCATTGCCTCGGCTTCAGATTTCAACCGATTTGCGCTTCGATCAAAATCAATGCCCCCGCTCGGAAAGAAATCCGTCAGTGGCACACCCAACGTTTTCGAGATTGCGATCAGCGTATCGAGCGACGGCAGGCTCTTGCCGGTTTCGACATTTGAGATGGCTTCGGCTGTGCGCCCGATCTTTTCGCCAAGGCGAAAGGAGCAGATCAATTCCGCGACAGGTCCAGTCGCGCATGCAATTTCTGTACGAGATATGTCTCGGATAACTCGGGAGCCCAACCCACGATAGGCGATACGATCTCGAAAGGCATCATTCGGCCCAGCAAAGGGTACTCCGAATTCTTCTAGCTAGGTGTTTTGATTCAGGCACCCGTTCACATGCCCAGCGATCGGGCGTCCAGTTCGTTACCAGCCATGGTATTGTGCGAGGGCCAAGCTTGATGATGGACACAGTCGGTCATTGCAACACACCGATTAAATACTGATATTAGACATCTAGTGAAAAATGAACCCGCCAGTATCCCGGCGAAAGTCGATCACAAAACTTTGCCCTGCGCTTAGCGATAAACGATACACTGCGACATCGTCAAAGCCCTCGGTCCGAGATGTATCGCGGAGGCGGACGGCGATTTCGTAGTCTCCAGCCGGTAGAACGAACCGCTCATAGACGCGCGACGGCCCATCGCGAGCGATGCCACTTGGAGGAAGCGAAGCGCGGTAGACGGGCTCGTTGTCGATGTCCATTTCTACATACACGGGCTGTCGCTTACGTTCACAAACTTCGGTTTGGCGCAGGGTGGGGGGCAACTTCGCGAGTTCGGCTTCGGTTCGTTCCCGGCAATTGCGCGCGCCACCATGACTGAAACTTAGCGTCACGACCCCGACACCCTCGGGAAGCGTACGATACGTTGGCCAGCTTGATAATAGCGCCGTTCCGGCGATCATAACTGTCGTCACGATGGCCCCGAGGACCAGATGCGTTGCGCGGCTCATGACTCGGATGCTTTCAGAACGCTCGCGGGGTCGCTAGCTGCCCGCAGGACATCGGGTTTGTTCGAGGGGAGGCGTTCTAGCTTACCGCGAAACGCCTCGATTTCATGCAACAAACGGGAGACTTCGGTGGGGCCTGCCCAAATCATCTCGACCCGCTCTCGCGGGACACGGGCACGCAGATATGGGTCGCGCTCTCCGGCGATACGTTGTTTTGTCCACTCGACTCCCAGCCGATGTTGGCAATCACGCTCGGCACAGCCGGCGATGCAAACGCCCTCGACGTGGCCGCGACTGAGGAGGAAATCTATCAGTGATGGTGGTGCCATGGCTACGCAGGGCAGCACCACTGTGCCTTCGGTTCGGCCCGCAGCTTGACCGCCAGCGGCATGTTCGCAGGCGATCGTCAGAATGCGGGCGCGCCCTTCCAGCTTTGCCGCGGTTTCAATAACACGCTCGCGCAGAACGGTCAGAGGGAAATCGGGCAGGTCGATGCCGGTCACCAAATCCTGCTGATTGCGGAACAGGGACGAAGACGGACAAGAGCCTACGCAAATTCCACAGGCGACGCAGTGGTCAGGGTTGACCAAAACCTGATACAAAGCCTGCGCGCCGTCGGTGCGCGGCACCAGATCGATGGCCGAATAGGGGCAATCCTCGACGCAGCGGGCGCAACCGTTGCAATTTTCGAGGGATACTTCCACCGGTCTCGGCGCGTTGAGTTTCGGCAACCACGGCATCGCGAAAAGCACAATCGTAAGCAGCGCAAGGCCACCCCAGATAAAGCCCGCCGGAATTGCGTCGATAAGCGGATAGAGCGGTAGGAAAAACCAGTCGATCCCGACTTCGGCGGGGATCTTGGCCAAATTGGCCGGTCCTTGCGAAGTGGCCGGCATCGCAAGCGAAACCACCAGTAGACCGCCCAAAACCATCCCGCCTAGCGCCCTTGACGGCTTCACGCGCGCACCGGAAATACGCTGGATGTGGATCCACATCGCCAAAAGCAGCAGCAACGGGATCGCGATATGCAGGAAGGCCATTAAGGTAAAGAACCGCCCACTAACGCTCTCGGGTGTTAGGAAATTTCGCGCGATCGGCTCTCCGAAGATCGGCAGCCAGTCCAGTAGTTCAGTGCTGACAACGGCGACGTATTGCGCCAGCACATCCCAGACCAGCCAATAGCCTGTAATCCCCGAGATATATACGAACCAGATCAGCGGTATTCCGGTTACCCATGATAGCCAGCGCGCGCCTCGATAGCGGTCATGTGCGAACTCGCGCACCATATGCACCAGCATTACCGCAACCATTAGGTCTGACGCATAGCGGTGAAAACTGCGCGTGACACCTGCGTGGAACCACTGGTCGTCCGTCATCCACTCGACCGAGGCGCAGGCATTCTCCACGCCGGTATCAAAGAAGATGAACAGGTAGATTCCGGTGACAGCAACGATCCAGAACAAAAACCAGCCCAGCGCGCCAAGCTGGCCAAAAGGGTTCCACTCTGGTCCGAAAACTTTGTCAAAGCCGCGCTCGACACGATCAAAGCCGCGCCGCAGGCTGCGTCGCGTAATGCCGATCATAGAATTTCGCCTGTCTTGTTTTTGTTACGCGCCGCCAACAAACGTCGATTGTTGCGCCACAGATTGAAAACTACGAACCCCGAAAAAATTAGGGAACCTCCGCCAAGTACGATGCCAAACCCGATGGCGTAGTCGAACTCGTATGCGCCTGAACTGGAATTGTAGACGGTGCAGATGAACTTGATCCGGTTTATCAAATCGCCGAGGCTAAACGACTGCAAAGTGGTACCAAATACCAGTGCCTTGAGGGGTTCGATGAAAATCTGATCTGGAAAGGTGTCGCCGTAGACCTGCCGGAAGACCCGACCGTCTGCGTCCAAGATCGTGGTTTGGGTGATGTGATCGAACCCTCCGGCCGCAGCGTAGTAGCTGAAACCTAGATCATCAAGCAACGCCTCGATGGTTGAAATATCCGCACTGGCGAGCTGCCAATCGTTCGCGTTGATCCTTTGCGTGCGGGCAAAACTATTTAACTGCGAAGGTGTATCGCGCCGTGCGTCGAAACC
>CAKZNY010000037.1 GCA_937132145.1 uncultured Paracoccaceae bacterium
TCGGTGAAGGAAAACAATCGGTCCATCAGGTGGGTTTTTGAAAATATTTGTCCGGGAGTTGAAAAAAATATTTCCAGCAAACGGTGCTCACGATTACGTAGGGTTTCAGTGTTCTCGTCGATGGTAATCGTGCCTGCCAACGAATCAAACCCGACACCTGCGAAGTAACGCAGGTTATTGGCCGATCCACCTTGGCGACGTAAAACGGCGCGACAACGGGCCTCTAGCTCGGAAAAATCAAACGGTTTTGTAATATAATCGTCTGCCCCCAAATCCAGTAAAGTTACCCTGTCAGATATCTGCGAGCGGGCTGTTAACACGATCACAGGTGTTCTGTTGGCATTGCTTCTATGAGCTGCCAGAAAATCACGGCCATCACCATCTGGCAACATAATATCTAATAAAATAAGGTCATAAGTCGCAACATCTATGAAACTATGTGCAGTTGCCAGATCCGCTGCGTGATCGATAACATGCCCGTCAAGTGCCAGCCGGTCTACGACGGCCTTGGCAAGCTGGATGTTGTCTTCGACGAGCAGAAATCTCACGCGATGGATCCTTTTGTTGGACGTGACAGGTTCGTGTCAGGTTGGAGGTCTTAACTGACACAATGTGCGAGCCAGTGCTCGTATGTCAAACATAGAGAATAAAAAATCACCTAGGGTCAGGACCTGTTAATTTTGGGATTCCCAATTGGGCTGATTTCTGATTCAATTGATGCAGGAGGACCTGCAAATGTCGGATCACTATTGGCTTTCAGAAACACAGATCGAACGTATAAAACCCTACTTCCCGCGCTCGCACGGAGTGCCGCGTGTCGATGACCGTCGCGTTCTCAGCGGCATCATCCATGTGTTGAAGCGTGGGCTACAATGGCGGGATGCACCGGCTGAATATGGTCCGCACAAGACGCTTTATAACCGCTTCATAAGGTGGAGCCGGTTGGGGGTATTTGATCGAATATTCAAAGAGTTATCGTCGCAGGACGTGCCCGAGCAATTGCAGATAGACGCGACGCATCTGAAAGCACACCGCACGGCTTGCAGCCTTTTAAAAAAGGGGATGTTCCCCGTGACATTGGGCGCACAAAAGGAGGGTTAAACTCCAAGTTACATGCCGTTTGTGACGGTTCAGGGAAACCGGTGCTGATGTATCTGACGGCTGGTCAAGTATCTGACTACAAAGGTGCCAGAAAGCTACTGGATGATTTCCCCGCCGCCAAACATCTCCTTGCGGATCGGGGGTATGATGCTGATTGGTTTAGGGATGGCCTGCTGGAAAAGGGAATTACACCCTGTATTCCCCCAAAGAGGAACCGGAAACGCCAAATTTATTATGACAAAACCCTGTATAAACAGCGGCATAAGGTCGAAAATATGTTTGGTAAGCTGAAAGATTGGCGGCGTATATCAACCCGATATGACCGGTGCTCACATACATTCTTCTCCGCAATCTGCATCGCTGCTTTCGTCATATTCTGGATTTAACGAGTCCTGACCCTAGCTATCCTGCGGGTCATGGTTCTGATGTGCGCAATAAATATCCAGGCTTGTGAGCTTTCGATGGATTTCTCCCAATCTTTGGTCAATCTTCGGCAGCGATTCAGCCATGCAAAGGTGCGTTCGACCACTCACCTGCGGGGGATTACTTCAAAACCTTCCGCGGCGTCCGAACGCTTGACGATCTCAATCGTCCAGTTTCCGATAGGCTCAAGCGCGTCCCGCAACTTTGGTCCCGCATAACCGCCATCCGCGAATATATGGCGCAGATCAGGCTGGGAACGACGGATGGCTTTGAATACTTCCGGTGCCCCGTCCCGGTCCTGAATTCCGGCACTATGGACCACAAGCCCAACCATGAAGCCGAGGGTATCGGTGATGACATGACGTTTGCGCCCCTTGTTCCGCTTGCCCGCATCATAGCCGCAAACACCGTCGCTTTCCGTTGTTTTTATGGGCTGGATGTCCACAACACCTGCGGTTGGGCTGGGAGATCTGCCGAGCAGTTCCCGCGCCATCACCACCAAAAGATGGCGGATCATTTTGAAAATACCATCATCACGCCAGCCGTAGAAATAGTAGCGCACGGTGGACACCGGAGGGAAATCGTTTGGCAGCATTCGCCACGGGCAACCGGTACTGGCAATGTACAAAATGGCATCCAGAACATCCCGCATTGGTGTGCTGCGCGGGCGACCCGTTCTTTTGGGAGGCGGTGTAGGGTCGAAGCAATCAACTTCCATTCTTGATCCGTTAAATCGCTTGCATAGCGGCCAAAATGCCGCTCATAGTTGACGCGAGTGGTTTCAGTCCAAGCCATTGTGTTCTCCCTCGAATTTCATCAATCCGAGTGAATCACAACTTGCCGAAATTACTCAATTAGTTTTGGATCAGACACTAAGGGGGGAGACTGTCTGAAAACAGGGAAAACCTCGAGAATGCGCC
>CAKZNY010000038.1 GCA_937132145.1 uncultured Paracoccaceae bacterium
TGGCTGCGGCGCTTTCTTCCCGAAGAACGCGGTCTTGCCTATGTGGTGTGGAAAGATGTTGATGCAAAAATAGGCCAATATATCCGCGGAAAAATGATAGAAATCCTGATTGTTAGTGTGGCCACCTATATCCCATTTGCGGTCATGGATTTGAACTATGCTGTGACACTCAGTTTATTTGTTGGGCTTTCCGTCATTATTCCGTATGTCGGAGCCATCGCCATCACTATACCCGTTACATTTATTGCCTGGTTTCAGTTTGGCGCGACCAGTGATTTTGTTTATTTAATGATTGCTTACCTGGTAGTTCAGGTTATTGACAGCAATATTGTTGTGCCACTACTGTTCTCTGAAGTGGTTGATATGCATCCTTCAGCGATTATTATTGCAGTGCTGGTATTTGGTGGTCTGTGGGGGGTTTGGGGTGTGTTTTTTGTGTTCTTGGGTGTTTGGGGGGTTTTTTTTTTTCAGCGGTATTGGGCTACGGCGGTTGCGAGTTCACGACGGTATTGTTTCTGGCGCCAGGCTTCATTGTCTCGGGGAAGCCTTTGACTACCGGTTTCTCCCACCGGCTTTGTTTCAACAATTGGGATGTCAGCTGCACAGCTGCGCCGGCCGGGGTTTCAAGACTGTACATAGAATTACTTGTTCGACGAATGGTGTATGACCACTTGTTAAACATCAACCCGCCTCTTGCGCACCGTGCCACCCATCCTGATGCATGCTCAGGCGAGATCTGATGGCATGTGCAGGTTGAAACAGCTCACCGCAGGCTACATGAGATGAGCCAGACACGCGTTGGTAAATTGCGGTCGGGAGACGGCTCAACGAAAACGGATTTGTTGGCAAGCTTGGCTGCGCGTGGTTGAGATCTGTTCGCAGTCGTCTCTCGTACAGTCACGTCCGCAATCGTGGCAATTGTTATGTCTGTTCAGGGCCGCAATTGTCGGTACATGAATCCAGATATGTTGGAAAGTATGAGACGGTAAGATGGTCGCTTGCGAATTCTATGACAACCAAAGGGCCATAACGACAGAACGTCGGGAAATCAGACCAGCCGCCCAAACGCCGCGTCGTCGTAAGTTCGTTCCTGCCCAGAATCGCCGGCGCCGTTTCAACGCAATCAAGAAACTTCCATACAATTTGACAGAATCTCCTCCTTTCCTTCCCAGCTGCTTACATTCATTTGTGCTTGAGCGTGTCCTTGATGATTTGGAGGCATTCGCTGGGGTCCTCGAAGACGTGCCAGGCCTCGCGCGGTATGTCCTTGAAGGCCTTTTCGAAGCGCTCGGGCTCGTTCTTCTCGTCGATGCCAAAGGACGCGACGTCTGTGGCTTTGCGGATGAGGATGAGCTTGATCCAGCCCGGTTTCGTCCGATAGCTGCGGGTTAAAGTCAGGACGCTGGGATGAAAAGGGGTAAATCAAGGGTTTGGCGGTGGGCCGTGCAACTTACACCTCACCGTACGCCTCGGGATCCGAC
>CAKZNY010000039.1 GCA_937132145.1 uncultured Paracoccaceae bacterium
ACGATTGCACAGATCGAGTCGGCGCTGGATAACTGCGCTAAATCAATAGATTCCATCAATTCCGGCAAGTCGGGTCTGGTAACTTTAGGCGTTGTCAGTACCGGAAAATACTTTGCGCCCTCGCTGGTGGCATTGGCCAAAAAGCAGCTTCCAGACATCCGCTTGGACCTGATTATCGGCAACCGAAGGCACATCATTTCCGCGCTTGAGGACCAATCGATCGACCTTGCGATTATGGGCCGCCCACCGCGCTTTCCGGCGGTGGAATCTGTGGCGCTCGGTGAACATCCACACATCCTTATCGCAAGGCCCGATCACCCGCTGGTAACGGACCGCGACATATCGCCCGAACACCTTTTGGCGGAAACATTCATCATGCGCGAGGCTGGTTCAGGCACCCGAATCCTCATGGAACGATTCCTGGATCGCATCGGGGAGGGCCGCACCTATGACCAGATCGAGTTCAACACCAACGAGACGATCAAACAAGCCGTCATCGCCGGATTAGGCATTGCGCTGATCTCTGCACACACAGTTATGGATGCTCTTGCAACCGGTCGGATCGCCACAATCGATATGCCCGGCTTGCCGATTGTTCGCCAATGGCACCTCGTTCGAACAATCAGCACAGGCCTGTCGCCCGTCTCCGAAAAAGTTCTCGATTTCATCGTCGCGCAAAACGGCAGTTACTTTCCGCATTTGCCCTAGAAAGGGTCGCTGAATTTGTTGACCGCCCGCGCGAATTGCCACAAAGTTCGGCCAACAGACGCAGGAGGCGCCCTTGAACCCGGATTACATCATCGTCGGCAGCGGATCCGCAGGCTGCGCCATGGCGTACCGCCTGTCCGAGGATGGGCAGCACAATGTTCTGGTTATCGAATTCGGGGGCACCGATGCGGGGCCACTAATCCAGATGCCCGCAGCACTTTCCTATCCCATGAACATGAAAACCTACGATTGGGGCTATAGTTCCGAACCGGAATCTCATCTTGGTGGCCGCTCGCTGGTAACCCCGCGCGGGAAGGTTATAGGCGGGTCTTCGTCGATAAACGGCATGGTTTATGTGCGCGGACACGCCAAGGATTACGATTACTGGGAAGAGCAGGGCGCCAAGGGTTGGAGCTATGGCGATGTGCTCCCGTATTTCAAACGCATGGAAAACTGGCACGACGGCGGCCACGGAGGCGATCCCGCATGGCGCGGCTCCGATGGCCCGTTGCATATAACCCGTGGCCCACGTGCGAATCCGCTGTTTCAAGCGTTCGTCGATGCAGGCCGCCAAGCCGGATACGAGGTTACCGACGATTACAACGGCGAAAAGCAGGAGGGCTTCGGCCCGATGGAGCAAACCGTCTGGAAAGGGCGGCGTTGGTCTGCGGCGAATGCCTACTTGAAGCCTGCGCTAAAGCGCCAGAATGTTGACCTGAAACGTGGGCTGGTGCGTAAAGTCGTGATCGAAGATGGTCGCGCCGTCGGGGTTG
>CAKZNY010000040.1 GCA_937132145.1 uncultured Paracoccaceae bacterium
ACGCGTTGTGTACGGGTTGTGTACGCATTGTGCACACGATATTCCGGTAAAAATGCCAAAGGTTAACGCGGGGCGCCGATCCACCCGCAACCCTCTTGCACCCATCCCCCAACAGGTCTATACGCACGCGGTGGACAACCGTCCGCAGAAACAAATGTAATGCCGTGTTTACCCTTTTAGACGCAATCGGGGGGTAGTTCCGGCCAAAGGAGATAGCGTCATGAAATTGAATCAACTCGCCGATAATCCAGGTGCAACCAAAAAAGCCAAGCGCGTAGGTCGTGGACCAGGTTCGGGCATGGGTAAAATGGGTGGCCGTGGTATCAAGGGTCAAAAATCCCGTTCGGGCGTTGCCATTGGCGGCTTCGAGGGTGGCCAAATGCCACTATACATGCGTTTGCCTAAACGTGGTTTCAACATGCGGAACCCTAAGCATCACGCAGTTATCAACCTCGGCATCCTGCAAAAATTCATTGATGCGAAGAAAATCGACATCAAAAAAGACATCACCGAAGATGTTCTGGTTGAATCCGGTCTCGTTCGTCGCAAGTTGGACGGTGTTCGCCTGCTGGCTAAAGGCGAGCTGACGTCCAAGATCAACCTGACTGTCACTGGTGCCTCGAAATCTGCAGTTATTGCAGTCGAAAAAGCCGGTGGTTCTGTAACTCTTCCGGCATAAACCGGCAAAGAGTGGCGCGAATGACTTGTGGGCGCGACGTTTGCGCCTTACATCTTAGACAGTGAAAATATTTCGCGCCGCTGACACCCTCAAACGGGGGGCGGCGGCGCAGTTTTGGGAGGGCCATCCGAATGGCATCGGCAGCAGAACAAATGGCATCGAACCTAAGTTGGGGTTCGTTTGGTAAAGCCAAAGAACTTCAACAGCGCATCCTGTTTGCGCTTGGTTTGTTGCTGGTTTACCGGATGGGCACGTATATCCCTGTTCCGGGTATCGACGCGACACAATTGGCGGTATTCTTTGAATCGACGCGGGGCGGTATCGGTGACATGCTCAACATGTTCACAGGTGGCGCGGTCAGCCGTATGGCGATCTTCTCGCTAGGTATTATGCCATATATCTCGGCTTCCATTATCGTCCAGCTTTTGACAGCGATGGTTCCGCAACTGGAAGCGTTGAAGAAAGAGGGTGAGCAGGGTCGCAAGAAAATCAACCAGTACACACGTTACGGTACGGTTTTTCTTGCTATGTTCCAATCCTATGCGCTGGCCGCTGGCCTTGAATCGCAGGGTCTGGCGTCTGATCCGGGCCTGTTCTTCCGCGCGACCGTTATGATCACGCTGGTTGGCGGCACCATGTTCCTTATGTGGCTGGGCGAACAGATCACAGCGCGCGGTATCGGCAACGGTATTTCGCTAATCATTTTTGTCGGCATCGTCGCCGAGCTTCCTGCCGCGTTGGCGCAGTTCTTTGCCTCCGGTCGTTCGGGTGCGCTTAGCCCGGCGCTGATTATCGGTGTTATGGTGATGGTTGTGTCGGTGATCGCCTTCGTGGTGTTCATGGAGCGCGCGTTGCGAAAAATCCACATCCAGTATCCCAAACGCCAAGTGGGCATGAAGGTTTACGGCGGCGAGAGCAGCCACCTTCCGGTCAAACTCAACCCTGCCGGCGTTATCCCAGCCATCTTCGCCAGCTCTTTGTTGCTGATGCCGACAACTATCGCGACCTTCTCTGGTTCCGAAAGCACAGGTATCGCCGCGACGATCGCCGCCTACATGGGCCGTGGCCAGCCACTTTACATGCTGTTCTACGGAGCGATGGTTGTGTTCTTTGCGTACTTCTATACCGCCAACGTGGCGTTCAAGACCGAGGATGTTGCCGAAAATCTGAAAAAGCAGGGTGGCTTCGTTCCGGGTATCCGCCCGGGTGCTAAAACGGCGCTTTACCTTGATTATGTCATGGTGCGCCTGCTGGTCGTTGGCTCTGCTTATCTGACAGCAGTTGTGCTGTTGCCAGAGGTGCTGATCTCCAAAACCGCGATCCCGTTCTACTTCGGTGGCACATCGCTTCTGATTATTGTTTCTGTGACCATGGATACAATTACGCAGGTTCAGTCGCATATGATGGCGCATCAGTACGAAAGCCTGATCGAGAAATCGAAATTGCGTGGCAGGAACCGGGCGAAATCCAGAGGCCAACGTAAATGAACATAATTCTGCTCGGGCCACCGGGCGCTGGAAAAGGAACTCAGGCGCATCGGTTGGTGGCCGAGCGGGGTATGGTTCAACTGTCCACAGGTGACATGCTGCGTGCAGCACGTGCATCGGGCACTGAAATGGGCAAGCAGGTCGCCGCAGTGATGGATCGCGGCGATTTGGTTACCGACGCGATCGTTATTGGTCTTATCGCAGAGCAGCTTGATAACGATACAAGCGGGAACGGTTTTATCTTTGATGGTTTCCCGCGGACGTTGGCACAAGCCGACGCATTGGGTGATTTGCTGGGAAGCAAAGGGCAGACCCTGCACGCTGTGGTCGAGATGAAGGTCGATGACGAAGCTTTGGTTTCGCGCATTGCCGGGCGTTTTACCTGTAGCAAATGTGGGGCGGTTTACCACGACGTGACCAGAAAACCTGTGAAGGACGGTGAGTGTGACACTTGTGGCAGCCATGATTTCACGCACCGTAAGGATGATAACGCAGAGTCTCTGCGCACGCGGCTTATGGCTTACTACCGTGATACCTCGCCGTTGATCGGGTATTACTATGCTAAAGGCCAACTGAAGCGTATCGATGGACTTGGCGAGATTGACGAAGTTGCGGCACGTGTTGCCGGCGCGTTGGGAGAATAAGAATTAACCTCGGGAATCGGGGTTGACGGTGCTGCGGATGCTCCTATAATTCGCGAGCTTTCCTAAGGGAGAGCGTTTGTGTTATCTGATTCGGATCACATGAAAACCTCGGCCCGAGATATGGGCAAATGGCCCACCAGCCTGAACAGGGACGGTGGGTTTTAGTTGTGAAAAAAGGTTCCGGTATGACGGAGCCGCAAACGAGAATGGAGGCCATTTTTTGGCACGTATTGCAGGGGTAAACATCCCCACACATAAACGGGTAGTAATTGCCCTGACTTATATCCACGGCATCGGTAACACGTCCGCCCAGGCTATCTGCGACGCAGTTGGCATTGATGGTCCACGTCGTGTTAACGATTTGTCCGACGCTGAAGTTCTAGCTGTGCGCGAGCATATCGATGCGAACTATCAGGTTGAAGGTGATCGCCGCCGTGAAGTTCAGATGAACATCAAGCGCCTGATGGACCTTGGCTGCTACCGTGGCATCCGTCACCGTCGTGGTCTTCCTGTGCGTGGTCAGCGGACCAGCACGAATGCTCGTACTCGCAAAGGTCCTGCTAAGGCCATTGCCGGTAAGAAGAAATAAGGGAGGGTTGATTTAATGGCACGTGAAAAAGCTCGTACGAAGAAGAAAGTCCGCAAAAACATCTCTACAGGTGTTGCGCACATTAGTTCTTCGTTCAACAACACAAAAATCCTGATCGCTGACGCGCAGGGCAATGCGATTGCATGGTCCTCGGCCGGTACGATGGGTTTCAAAGGCTCGCGTAAGTCTACACCTTATGCAGCGCAGATGGCTGCCGAAGATGCAGGCAAAAAAGCGCAAGAGCATGGCATGAAAACGCTTGAAGTAGAAGTTCAAGGCCCGGGTTCGGGTCGCGAATCTGCACTTCGTGCGTTGGCTGCAATTGGTCTGAACATCACATCGATCCGTGACGTGACCCCAATGGCCCACAACGGCTGTCGCCCACCAAAGCGTCGCCGCGTTTAACGCTATTTACCTACCGGACTGTGCCTGAATTTTCGGGCGCAGTCTGTTCTGTTAATAAACCTCGGGCGTTCCCCACCGGATCCAGTCGGGAACAAGTATGGAGGCCATAATATGATCCACAAGAATTGGCAGGAGTTAATCCGCCCAACGTCGCTGGAAATTAAATCCGGCGCAGATGCACTTCGCATGGCAACGGCGATCGCCGAACCGCTAGAGCGCGGCTTCGGTCTGACACTCGGCAACGCGCTTCGTCGCGTTCTGTTGTCTTCGCTTCAGGGCGCGGCCATCACGTCGGTGCAGATTGACAACGTATTGCACGAGTTCTCGAGCGTGGTTGGTGTGCGTGAAGACGTAACCGACATCGTTTTGAACCTCAAAGGCGTTGCGATTTCCATGGAAGTCGAAGGCCCGAAACGTTTGGCAATTAACGCAACGGGGCCGGGTGTTGTAACGGCTGGCGATATCGCTGAAACCAACGGCATCGAAATCCTGAACAAAGATCACGTTATCTGTCACCTCGACGATGGCGCGACGCTTTATATGGAGCTGACTGTCGAAACCGGCAAAGGCTACGTTGCTGCAGACAAGAACCGCCCAGATGATGCGCCAATCGGCCTGATTTCGATCGACGCGTTGTTCTCGCCAGTGCTTAAGGCTTCTTATAAAGTTGAACCAACCCGCGAAGGTCAGGTTCTGGATTATGACAAGCTGACATTGACTGTCGAAACTGATGGCTCGATTTCACCTGAGGATGCGATCGCTTTTGCGGCCCGTATCCTTCAGGATCAGCTGGCTGTATTCGTTAACTTCGACGAGCCTGAAGCGGCTGGTCGTGACGACGAAGAAGACGATCTCGAGTTCAACCCGCTTCTGCTGAAGAAAGTGGACGAGCTGGAATTGTCGGTACGTTCGGCAAACTGCCTGAAAAACGACAACATCGTTTACATCGGCGATCTGATCCAGAAAACCGAAGCAGAGATGCTGCGTACACCGAACTTCGGCCGCAAGTCGTTGAACGAGATCAAAGAAGTGCTGACAACTATGGGTCTGCACCTCGGAATGGACATCATCGACTGGCCACCAGACAACATCGAAGAGCTGGCGAAAAAGTTCGAAGATCACTTTTGAAAATAGGGGTGGGTGAATCACCCACCCTACACAATGCCCGCAGTTGGCGGGGAATATCAGGGCAATAACGCCCCAAGGAGAGTAGTTCCACCCGCATGGGCTGCCAGACAAAGTATAAATGAAGGACTAAGAAAATGCGTCATGGTAATGGTTACCGTAAGTTAAACCGAACCCACGAACACCGCAAAGCGATGTTCGCGAACATGGTATGCTCGTTGATCGAGCACGAGCAGATCAAAACGACTTTGCCGAAAGCCAAAGAATTGAAGCGTATTATCGACAAGATTATTACGCTAGGCAAAAAAGGCGACCTTCATTCGCGCCGTATCGCACGCTCGCGTATGCGTCAGGAAGATGCCGTCAAGAAATTGTTTGATGTGATCGGCCCGCGCTACAAAGAGCGTACAGGTGGATATGCCCGCGTTATCCGCGCCGGCTTCCGTTTTGGCGACATGGCCCCGATGGCAATCATCGAGCTGGTTGACCGCGATGTTGACGCCAAAGGTAAAGGCGACAAAGCCCGCGTTGTGCTTGAAGAAGCAACGGCTGACGAATAAACTTTGAATAACGGTGGGTGAATCACCCACCTTACGAGACCCCGGATGAATTTCCGGGGTTTTTTCGTTTTGGTTGACAGGGTAACGTGGGGCCATGGCCGATTTATTTGACACCGCAGGCGAAACGCCCAACAACGCTCCGCGCCCGCTGGCGGATCGACTTCGACCCAAAACTTTGGGCGAGGTGGTCGGGCAGGAGCATATCCTTGGCGATGATGGTCCACTTGGCCAGATGTTGCTGCACGACAACCTTTCGTCGCTGATTTTATGGGGGCCGCCGGGGGTTGGAAAGACAACTATCGCGCGGTTGTTGGCGGATGAAACCGATCTGACGTTCGTCCAAATCAGCGCGATTTTCACCGGTATGCCGGACCTGCGAAAAGTATTCGAGGCCGCCAAGCTGCGCCGCCAAAACGGTAAAGGCACGCTGTTGTTTGTCGACGAAATCCACCGTTTTAATAAAGCCCAGCAGGATGGATTTCTGCCGCATATGGAAGACGGCACAATCCTTTTGGTCGGGGCCACAACGGAAAATCCCAGCTTCGAGCTGAACTCGGCGCTTTTGTCACGTGCACAGGTGATGATCCTTAACCGCCTGACGCTGGCGGAAATGGAGCTGCTGATCCAGCGCGCCGAAAAGGATATGAACAAACAGTTACCCGTAACCGCCGATGCGCGGGATGCCTTGATGGAAATGTCAGACGGAGATGGCCGCGCGTTGCTTAACCTGATTGAACAGGCGTTCGTCTGGAAGGGCAAGGTTGATCGTGATGATCTCTCGAAACGCCTGTCCCGTCGCGCGCCCAAGTACGATAAATCCGGTGAGGAACATTACAACCTTATCTCAGCGCTTCATAAATCCGTGCGGGGTTCGGACCCTGATGCGGCGCTTTACTGGTTCGCGCGTATGTTGCAAGGCGGCGAAGATCCGCGTTATCTGGCGCGTCGAATTACGCGGATGGCGGTCGAGGATATAGGTTTGGCGGACCCTGATGCGCAGCGCTTGTGCCTTGATGCATGGCAAACATATGAACGCCTCGGGTCGCCGGAAGGGGAACTGGCGTTGGCGCAAGCGGTGATATACTTGGCGCTGGCTCCGAAATCGAACGCTTCGTATTCGGCGTTTAGCAACGCAATGGCGGCGGCGAAACAGACGGGGTCTGAGCCTCCGCCTAAACATATCCTGAATGCGCCGACATCATTGATGAAGGAGCAGGGGTTTGGTAAAGGCTACAAATACGACCACGACGCCGAGGATGGTTTTTCGGGGCAAAACTATTTCCCTGACACCATGAAGCGCGGCGTATATTATTCGCCAGTTGAGCGTGGCCACGAGCGGGAACTGAAAAAACGGCTCGACTATTTTTCCAAGTTGCGCGCGAAGCGAAAGGATTAACATGCCGATATTACTTCAAGTCGCTCTTGGCGGGGCAATCGGTGCCTCGCTGCGTTTCCTTAGCGGGGCGATGATTTTACGCGCCATGGGCAGCGGTTTTCCCTATGGCACGATGTTCGTGAATGTCATCGGATCATTCCTTATGGGCTTTTTGGCGTTCTACTTACTGGAACGAATGGGCGGCAGTTTTTCGCGATACGCACCGTTTCTGATGACCGGCGTGCTGGGCGGTTTCACAACATTTTCGGCATATTCGCTTGATGCGCTTTACTTGTTGGAGCGTGGGCGTTATCTGAGCGCGAGCGTATACATGGGCGGATCAGTCGTTCTGGCCATTGGCGCGCTATTTCTTGGAATGACAATCGCACGGAGCCTGACATGAGTGGCGTACATATTCGCGAAGTAGATGCTGACGGTGACGATCAACGCCTTGATCGCTGGTTTCGGCGCGTTTTCCCGCATGTTCCGCAGGGGCGGATCGAAAAGATGTGCCGCAAGGGCGAAATCCGTGTTGATGGCGGGCGCGTAAAGGCGTCCACCCGTCTGGTCGAGGGGCAATCGGTGCGCATTCCGCCATTGCCAACACCGGACGAGGCAGCAAGACAGCGGGCTGAGCGCGTGCATGTTTCGGACGCTGATGCGGAGATGATCCAAGGCTGTGTGATCTATAAAGACGACGATATTATCGTGCTGAACAAGCCTGCGGGTTTGGCGGTGCAGGGCGGTACAAACACCACCCGCCACGTGGATGGTATGCTCGAAGCGTTGCGTTTTGATCTGGAAGCCAAGCCCAAGCTGGTGCACCGCTTGGACAAAGACACATCCGGAATTTTGCTTTTGGCGCGAAACGGGCAGGCGGCCAAGGGGCTGACAATGGCGTTTCGTAACAAGTTTACGCAGAAGATTTACTGGGCTTTGGTCGCGGGGCATCCAGAGCAGATGGTCGGTACGATCCGTTTTGGTTTGGTGAAACAGGCAGGCCACGGCCCACACGGGGCTGGCGAAAAAATGATCTGCATTCCCCCGCGCGAGATTGACGAAACACCAGGTGCGAAACGTGCGACAACGGATTTCGTGGTAATCGAGACGGTCGGGAAACGCGCGACATGGCTGGGGCTTTCGCCCATCACTGGTCGTACTCACCAGTTGCGGGCACATTTGGCCGAAATCGGCTGTCCGGTCACAGGTGACGGGAAATATGGTGGCAGCGGACAAGTGAATGAGGGCGAAGGCTGGGGCTCGAAACTTGGCGGCGTTATTTCGAAGAAAATGCATCTTCATGCGCGCTCGATCAAGTTCAAGCATCCAAGGACCGGCAAGGACCTGTTCTTCGAGGCCGATTTGCCCGAGCATATGCAACGCACATGGGATTTCTTTAGCTGGAACCTGAAGTGGGCACCAAAAGATCCGTTCGCGATTCACGAATGAGTAACCTGCGCCTTGTAGTCTTCGACATGGACGGCACTCTGATCGACAGTCAGGACGTTATAATCGAGGCTATGGGTCGGGCTTTTGCGCGCATTGGCATGCCTGCCCCTAGTGCGGAGCAAACACGGGCGATCATCGGCTTGTCGCTGGACGAGGCCGTATCAACAATCGCACCGGACCTTTCGCCAGCGGAGGTCAAAGCAGGGGTGGCGGCTTATCGTCAAAGTTTCATCGAAATGCGTGCCGAAAGTGGTGCCGAAGCGGCGGCTCCGATGTACCCCGGTGCAAGGGCGGCGTTGGAGCGACTGCACAAGCAGGATGCAACTTTACTGGGTGTGGCAACGGGCAAGGCGCGGCGCGGGCTGGATCATGCGTACGCGAGCCACGGGATCGGGCATTTTTTCGTGACGCACCAGACGGCAGACGGACATCCGTCTAAACCGCACCCGTCAATGTTGTTTCAGGCGCTAAGCGACACGGGCGTTGATGCCGGGCGCGCCGTTATGATTGGTGACACAGAATTTGATATCACGATGGGCAAAGCGGCCGGTTTTGCAACGATCGGGGTTAGCTGGGGGTATCACCCGCTCAACCGGATTAAGAACGCTGCGCCGGATTGTATCATCGACAGTTACGACGAACTGGACGCGGCTTTGGAAAATATATGGCAGGCGGGATCATGAATACAGCGCTACAAAAACGTTTCTGGAAAACTGTATCCGTGCGCCAAGAGGCGGCGGGTTACGGGATTTATCTGGACGATAAACAGCTTAAAACCCCGCTGAAGGCATCACTTCTTGCACCGAACATGTCTGTGGCCGAGGGTATCGCTGCGGAATGGTCCGCCGTTGAAGGAAAAATCGACCCGTCAGCGATGCATTTGACGCGGTGTGCGAATGCGACGCTGGATAACGTGGTTGTCGAGCATAGTGCGGTTGCCGGAATGTTGGCCGAGTACGGTGCGACTGATTTGCTGTGTTACCGCGCGAATGGTCCCAAGGAACTGGTCGCGCGGCAAGCCGATGCGTGGGATCCGTTGCTGGATTGGGTGTCGCAAAAATACGGCGTTACATTGATTGTCACAGCGGGGATCATGCATGTGGCGCAAGCCAAGGTTGGTCAGGAAAAGTTGCGCACGGTGGTTTGCGCCTATGATCCGTGGCGGCTGACGGCATTACATGACCTTGTGACGATTTCCGGTTCGCTGGTTTTGGGGCTGGCAGTCGCAACCAAACACCTGAGCGCCGAGGCCGTCTGGCCGTTGTCACGCATCGACGAGACGTGGCAAGAGGAGCAGTGGGGCATCGACGAGGTCGCCAGTGCCACCGCCGAAGTCAAACGATCCGATTTCGTAAAAGCTGCAAAACTAATGGATTTGCTGGATCAGGCGTAAGCATTCCTACCTGCGTCGGAATGAAACCGCAGGTGCGGCTTAAAACCGTGTATTTTTTGGGCGCCATAAGAGTTTTTTCTAAAAGACCCAAATTCATTCCGAATCGAGATGTGACGCATCACACAGGCGATGGCCTCATGTGGGGCATAATTACTGACCTATATGTGGGGGAATCCATAACCGGAAGGGGTCGAAGAGCGGCACCATCTCTCTGTGCGTGTATTTCCCGACGCGCTCAACACTAAACAGGGGGATTTTTCCAA
>CAKZNY010000041.1 GCA_937132145.1 uncultured Paracoccaceae bacterium
CAATATTGATAAATTCTTGTGCGGATAGTGCCTACTTCCGTAACGGTTTACCTTTGCCTTTTGACGATTATAGCGGTTGGAAAGACTTTGCGTGATGGAATCTGCTCGGTTCTTAATTATAAATTAATTTTACAGGCGCGATGCCTTTTCGCGCTCTAGGGGATATTTTCTGTGTCTGACGCTTTAAATTCAACAGTTTTGGAAGCAACGCCACAGGAAACCTGGGATGCATTGGCGACAGACCCTTCAGCCGTATTGGTTGACGTCCGCACCATTGCGGAGTGGGACTATATCGGCCTTCCGGTGCTAGAATCGCTGGGCAAAGAAGTCCTGATGGTCGAGTGGATGGAATTTCCCAAAATGACCCGTAACGACTACTTCGCCGAGGAATTGCTGTCGCAATTCGGGGATAAAGACCCGTCTGCGATTTATTTCATCTGTCGCTCGGGTATCCGCTCGAATTATGCGGCGAAATGCCTGTTGTCCAAGATTGCGGGCAGCGGCCGGAATATCAAATGCTTTAATGTCCTTGAAGGTTTCGAGGGCGATCACGATGAACATAAACATCGTGGAACAGTTAACGGCTGGAAAGTTCGCGGGCTTCCGTGGAGCCAGCCATAAAAATATCAACCGTGGCCGTCAAGAGTCGCGAAAAGTGAATGGGATAGCATGGAACAGGAATGTTGGGGTCGAATTCGTTCGGAGCTTCTTTCGTCATTGGGCAAAGATGCGTTCACAAACTGGATTGATCCGCTGAAATTGCTGGAGGCTGGCGGCCGTGTGGCCCAGTTTTCCGCGCCGACAAGTTTCATTGGTAACTGGGTTTCGCGCAACTATGGCGACTCGATTCTGGGCCTGCTGCAAGCCGAGGGCTTGAAGGTAGAGCGCCTCAATTTCCGTACGGTTTCGGCGGCAAAACCCGCCCCGTCCGTTGCCAGGGTTTCGGCCAGGGTTGCGCCGGTCGTTGATCTGCCCGGCAGCCCGCTCGACACCCGTTTTACGTTTGACAGTTTCGTCGTCGGCAAGCCCAACGAGCTGGCCCACGCCGCCGCCCGTCGCGTGGCGGAGGGTGGTCAGGTTACCTTCAACCCGCTGTTCCTTTATGGCGGTGTTGGCCTTGGTAAAACCCACCTGATGCACGCAATTGCATGGGAAACGCTGGCGCTTCGGCCAGAAGCGCGGGTGCTGTACCTCTCGGCTGAACAGTTCATGTACCGCTTCGTTCAGGCGTTGCGTTTCAAGGATATGCACAGCTTCAAGGAACAGTTCCGTTCCGTTGACGTGCTTATGGTTGACGACGTGCAATTCATCGCGGGCAAGAACTCCACCCAAGATGAATTCTTTCATACTTTCAATGCGTTGGTTGACCAAGGCAAGCAAATTGTTATCTCGGCTGACCGTGCCCCCGGCGAGATCGAGGGCCTTGAGGAACGCATCCGTTCGCGCTTGCAATGGGGGTTGGTTGTTGACCTGCACCCGACAGATTACGAGCTGCGTCTGGGCATCCTGCAATCCAAATCCGAGACCCAGCTAAAGACTATGCCGGGCGTTCAGATGGACGCGGGCGTGCTGGAATTCCTCGCGCACCGGATCTCGTCGAATGTGCGGGTTCTCGAGGGGGCGCTGACCCGCCTGTTCGCGTTTGCCTCGCTTGTGGGTCGCGAGATTAACCTCGATATGACGCAGGAATGTCTGGCGGATATTCTGCGCGCATCCGAGCGCAAAGTCACAGTCGAGGAGATCATGCGACAGGTCGCCGACCACTATAATCTGCGCATGTCGGACCTTCTTAGCCCCCGCCGCGCGCGTTCGGTTGCAAGGCCGCGTCAGGTGGCGATGTTCCTGTCCAAAATGCTGACCTCCAAGTCCCTACCCGACATTGGTCGACGCTTTGGCGGGCGCGACCACACCACGGTGATCCACGCGGTGAAAAAGGTCGAAGAACTGAAAATGACCGACAGCCAGATCGCCGAAGACGTAGAGCTGCTTAGGCGCATGCTAGAGGCTTAGGGGTGTCGTATCGCACCTCCCATGCTAGGCGTAAAACTGCTGACGGTGGGTTTCCAGAAAATCTTGTGAGGGCAAAAATCGTTCCGGCATGCGTAGTTTTTGATGTTTCACTCGATGCAGTAACTCGCTCGTTTTGCTAGGTAGATTACGGTCCACTAGAAGTTCATATTTTTCTCCGAAACTGATCAGATGTTTGTCGAAGGCCCGATCGTGCAGCGCGTTTAGACAAATCCCATTGTGGGGGTTTAATCTAGTTTGTGCTTGCTCTGCCCAGCCGATGATATGACTGGCTACCAGCAATCGGGGGTCATCAAGGTCTGTGAGCGCACAGCGTGAGCCGTAAGATGTAAGGATGGTTCGCCGAAACAAGTTCTGCCCACGCCGTTGCGTGGTTTGCGCAGTTTGGTTTGTGCCCTCTCCGAAGCTGTACGCTTCCGGGTAGTTTGTTTGAGTATACAGAATGTTTTCATGCATGGCTTCGGAAACAGCGACGACATTCTCTGGTGCTGTAAGAAACTCCTTCCAAACCTGTTTATCCAGAGCGCTTGAATTGACCATACCTTTGCGATCAAGGCTTTCGTCTATTCCGGCGAGGTTGCTCATTTTCAAGGCAATGGCGCTGGGCGTTCTGCCAATCTGTCGGGCCAGATCTATGATCCTAGGATTGCCGGAATGAATCTGTCCAAAGGGAGTACTAAGATACAGCGCGAGCGCACGCTGGATGTCCTCTCTAGTCCATAAATTACGTTTAACCATGCTGCTATCCTGTGGGAATCCGTAAATGATTGCAATCTTGTAGTATCCGATGATTTTCCATGAAAACTTTTGGTACGTGTGGCGATGATGTTCGACCTATATCCTCTTGCACTTTCGGGGGCATCCGCTAGGGTCATCATCCAAGAAAAATTACGCCACGAGGGTATCATGAAAGTCAGTATCGAACGCAGCACTCTTATGAAGGCTATGAGCCGCGCCCAGTCCGTGGTGGAGCGTCGCAATACCATCCCGATCCTCGCGAACGTGTTGATCGAGGCCGAGGGCGACCAGATTTCCCTGCGTGCGACCGATCTTGATATTGAAATTATCGACAAGGCAACGGCCGTGGTTGAACGCGCGGGTGCAACGACCGTTGGCGCCCACACGCTGCACGAAATTGTGCGCAAATTGCCGGACGGCGCGATGGTTGAGCTGTCGGACGACGGGCAATCGGGGCGTTTGGAAATACGCGCCGGCCGTTCGCATTTCAGCCTTGCGACCCTGCCGCGCGAAGATTTTCCGGTGATGGCTTCGGCGGAATATGAGTGTAACTTCGGGGTGAAATCATCGGTTTTGCGCCGGTTATTTGACAAGGCGAAATTCGCGATCTCGACCGAGGAAACACGGTACTACCTGAACGGCATTTACCTGCACGCTGCCGACAGCGAAGGCGGCAAGGTGCTGCGTTGTGTGGCCACCGACGGTCACCGCCTTGCGCGGATTGATGCGAGCCTGCCGGACGGTGCCGCCGACATCCCCGGCGTGATTGTGCCGCGCAAAACCGTTAACGAAGTTGGCAAGCTGCTGAGCGACGATGATGCGGTGATTGCGGTTTCCGTGTCTGAAACCAAAATCCGGTTTGCGACCCCCGAAGTGACGTTGACATCGAAAGTTATTGACGGCTCGTTTCCGGATTACACGCGGGTTATTCCACAGGGAAATACGAAGCGGCTGGAGGTTGATGCAGCAGAATTTGCCCGCGCAGTGGACCGTGTTTCGACAGTTTCGTCCGAACGCTCCCGCGCGGTGAAACTGACACTGGACGAGGATCGCCTTATTTTGTCAGTGAACGCGCCCGATTCCGGCACCGCAGACGAAGAGCTGGCCGTGGCTTACTCAGACGAACCCTTGGAGATTGGTTTTAACGCCAAATACCTGCTGGAAATCGCCCAACAGGTGGATCGCGAAAACGCGGTGTTCATGTTCAATTCATCCGGCGACCCGACCTTGATGCGCGAAGGTAATGACGATAGCGCGATCTATGTCGTGATGCCGATGCGGGTCTGAATGGGTAGGCTTTCTATCCGCGAGATTACGCTCTCGCATTTTCGATCACATAAGGCCGCACGACTGGAAACAGACGGGCGGCCTATTGCTATTTACGGGCCGAATGGCGCGGGAAAAACCAACATTCTTGAGGCGATTTCCATGCTGTCGCCGGGCCGTGGGTTGCGTCGTGCCCCGGTTGACGAGATGTCCCGCGCGCCGGAGCGTTTGGGTTGGAAAGTGACCGCAACGCTGGAAAGCCTGTCCGAGGTTCACGAGCTGGCGACGTGGGTCGAAGGCGATGGCGCGCGGCAAGTGGAAATCGACGGCAAAACCGCACCGCAACTGGCATTAGGGCGGGTGGCGCGGATCGTTTGGCTGGTTCCGATGATGGACCGACTGTGGCTTGAGGGTGCCGGAGATCGGCGGCGGTTTCTGGATCGCATGGTGATGAGCTTTATTCCAAGCCACGCCGAGGCGACATTGCGGTATGAAAAAGCCATGCGAGAGCGGAACCGTTTGTTGAAAGACCAGTCACGCGATGCGTCTTGGTACGGTGCGCTCGAGGGTCAGATGGCCGAGGCTGGCGGGGCAATTTCAGCTAATCGGGTGGAGGTTGTGGGACGCTTGCAAGCCGCGCAAGAGGGGGCCTCAAGCGCATTTCCAACGGCGGAGCTGTCCTTGATTTCGGCGGATGAACTGCCACCGGAACAAACGACAGAGACGTTGTTGGAGGCGTTCGCCGCAGGCCGTTCGCGCGATATGGCGGCGGGTCGAACGCTGACAGGCCCACACCGCGTGGATTTGCATGCGATTTATGCGGCGAAGGGGGTCGAGGCGAAACTGTGCTCGACTGGCGAACAAAAGGCGTTGCTGGTGTCGCTGATACTGGCCAACGCGCGGGCTTTGGCCGAGGACTTTGGCGCGCCGCCGATATTGCTTCTGGACGAGGTCGCCGCCCATCTGGATGCGGACCGCCGCGCGGCTCTATATGACGAAATTTGCGCGCTGGGCGCACAGGCGTGGATGACGGGCACGGGGCCGGAGTTGTTTGAATCACTGGATGGCCGCGCGAATTTTATCGAAGTTACAGAAACAGACGGCATTTCAAACTTAGAGGAAATATCATGACACCTCAACGGGTTACACTGATTACGCTAGGCGTTAAGGATTTGGCAGCCTCAAGGGCGTTTTACAAGGCGCTGGGATGGGAGGAATCCTCACGCTCGCAAGAAACCATCGCGTTTTTCCAGCTTAACGGACTGGCAATGGGGCTATTCGGATTAGCGGCACTGGCCGACGATCAGGGCCGGCCCGATGCGCCCCTTGGAACAGGCGCCATGACCTTGGCACAAAACTTCGAAAGCGAGGCCGAGGTGGATACGGCGTTTGCCAAGGCACTGAAATGCGGGGCCACACAGCTAAAGGCCCCCGAAAAGGTGTTTTGGGGCGGCTATTCCGGCTATTACGCCGATCCTGACGGACATGTCTGGGAAATCGCCTATAACCCGTTCTGGCCCCTGAACGCGGATGGTTCGCTGACTTTACCGGACGAATAAATGACCCTCTCTCTTTCTGAAATACTCCTTTATATGGGCGCATTGTCGATCCTGTTTTTCACCCCCGGTCCGGTCTGGGTGGCACTCGTTGCACGTGGAGTATCGGGCGGGTTTCAGGCCGCGTGGCCGTTGGCGCTGGGCGTGGTCGTGGGGGATATCATCTGGCCGCTGCTGGCAATTTTCGGGGTCAGCTTGCTGGTCGAGGTATACGCCGATTTCATTAACCTGTTGCGGTATGGCGGGGCGGTGATTTTGGTCTGGATGGGGGTGCGTACCATTCGTAACGCCAGCAAACCGTTGGTCGCGGACGGGCGGTTAACCGCGTCTGGCATGTGGGCAGGGTTTGTGGCGGGGCTGATGGTGATTATCGGCAACCCCAAGGCAATCCTGTTTTACATGGGTGTTTTGCCGAATTTATTTGATATCAACAACATCTCTACACTTGATATCGTGGTGATTTGTGCCATTTCAGGCTTGGTGCCGCTTACGGGGAACCTCGTTTTTGCGCTGTCGATTGATCGGATCCGACGGTTCCTGTCCTCGGCTGAATCGGTGCGCCGGACGAACCTGATTTCCGGCTCCGCATTGGTGGTGGTTGGCGCGGTAATTGCTGTGCTATGATCGCCAAATGAAGATCTATATTGCGCAAACGATTGACGGGTATATCGCTGGGCCGGACGGGTCTTTGGACCATCTGGATGCGTTTCAGGACGTTGATTTCGGCTATGACGAGTTCATCGCGAGCGTTGACGGATTGATCATGGGGCGCAACACGCTGGATGCGTTTTACGCGCAGCACGGCTGGCCTTATCCCGATACGTTACCCGCCATTATCATGACGCATCGCTTGCTGCCGCGCGGCCTGCCCGAACATGTGCGCACCTCCGAAAGCATCGAGGTGGCGGCGGAATTACACCCCAATGCGTATGTCGACGGGGGGCACGTGATCGCGCAGTGTCTGGCGCGAAATCTTATACGCGAAGCACGGATTTTCACCCTGCCAATTTTGTTGGGCGCGGGCATTCCGCTGTTTTCGGAGGGGGTCGCAACGACGCAAAACTGGACGCTGACGGGGTCAAAATCCTATCCGTGTGGAACTGTGGAAAACCACTATAATATTCCCGCAATAGCGTGACATTCCTGCTGATTTCGGCTAACCTCCGCCCCACTAAATAGGGGATACCGCACATGGCTGATAACGACAAAGCTCCAGAGGAGTACGGCGCCGATTCTATCAAAGTTCTCAGAGGCTTAGAGGCCGTGAGGAAGCGTCCCGGTATGTATATCGGGGATACGGACGATGGTTCGGGGCTGCACCATATGGTGTATGAAGTCGTGGACAACGGCATCGACGAGGCGCTTGCGGGCCATGCGGACACCGTGACGGTGACGATCCATGCCGATGACAGTATTTCGGTCAGCGATAACGGGCGCGGAATTCCGGTGGGTATCCACGCGGAAGAGGGCGTTTCTGCCGCCGAAGTTATCATGACCCAGCTTCATGCCGGTGGTAAGTTTGACAGCAATTCCTATAAGGTTTCGGGTGGCTTGCACGGGGTTGGCGTTTCGGTTGTGAACGCGCTCTCGGATTATCTGGAGCTGCGGATATGGCGTGATGGTTTTGAGCATTTCGTGCGGTTTGAACATGGCGACACGGTCGAATCCCTTGAAAAGCTGGGCGCAACGGATCGCACCGGCACCGAGGTGCGGTTTTTGGCGTCGCTCGATACATTCTCGGACCGGAACTACAAGTTCGAAACGTTGGAGTATCGGCTGCGCGAGCTGGCGTTCCTGAACTCGGGTGTGCGGATCACGCTGCGGGATGAACGCCCGACAGAGCCGATCGAGGTCGAGATGATGTATGACGGTGGTGTGCAGGAATTTGTGAAATATCTGGACCGCTCCAAAACGCCGCTGATCGAAGCACCGATTTATATCATCGGCGAGGCGAGCGGCATCGTGGTCGAGGTCGCGATGTGGTGGAACGACAGTTACCACGAGAATGTCCGCCCGTTTACCAACAACATTCCCCAACGGGATGGCGGGTCGCATCTGGCGGGTTTCCGCGGGGCGCTAACGCGGACGATTAACAATTATGCGGCCAGCAGTGGTATTGCGAAAAAGGAAAAGATCACGTTTTCGGGCGATGATTCGCGCGAAGGGCTAACGGCGGTGCTGTCGATCAAAGTGCCGGACCCGAAGTTCTCGTCGCAAACCAAGGATAAACTGGTTTCCTCGGAGGTTCGCCCCGTCGTTGAAGGCCTGATAAACGAAAAACTATCGGAGTGGTTCGAGGAGCATCCTGCCGAGGCGCGGATGATTGTCGGCAAGATTGTCGAGGCGGCCGTGGCCCGTGAAGCGGCGCGTAAAGCACGCGAGTTGACACGACGCAAATCGGCGATGGATATTGCCAGCCTGCCGGGAAAACTGGCGGATTGTCAGGAGAAAGACCCCTCGAAGTCCGAGATTTTCCTTGTGGAAGGGGACTCGGCGGGTGGGTCGGCCAAGCAGGGGCGCTCGAGGTATAATCAGGCGGTTTTGCCGCTGAAGGGCAAGATTTTGAACGTAGAGCGGGCGCGGTTTGACCGGATGCTCGGCAGTCAGGAAATCGGGACGCTGATCACGGCGCTGGGTACGGGGATCGGGCGCGAAGAGTTCAACATCAAAAAGCTGCGCTACCACAAGGTCGTAATTATGACCGATGCGGACGTGGACGGGGCGCATATCCGGACGCTGTTGCTGACGTTCTTCTTCCGTCAAATGCCGGAACTGATCGAGGGCGGATATCTGTATATCGCCCAACCACCGCTATACAAAGTGGCCCGTGGCAAGTCCGAGGTTTACCTAAAGGACCAGCTGGCGCTGGAAGACTATCTTATTGAACAGGGCCTGAACGATGCCATTTTGCGCCTTGGCGATGGCACCCAGATTGCAGGGGCGGATTTGAAGCGTGTGGTCGAGGAGGCGCGGAATTGCCGCACGATCCTGAACGCGTTCCCGACGAATTATTCCCGTAATATTCTCGAACAAGTGGCGATTTCCGGTGCGTTGATTCCGGGTGTTCTGGACGATGATCCGCAAGGGACGGCGGACAGTGTTGCCGCGCGTCTGGACCTTATCGCGACGGAATACGAGAAGGGTTGGAGCGGTACTGTAACCGAAAACGGCGGCCTGCGCCTGTCGCGCGTGCTGCGCGGCGTTGAAGAGGTGCAAGTGCTGGATGGCAACGCTCTTCGCAGTGCCGAGGCCCGCAAACTGGCCAGTTTGACCGCCGCCATGCAAGAGGTTTACGCCACCCCCGCAGCGCTGGTTCGCAAGGATCGGGAGAACGTCATCAACGCGCCATCCGACCTGCTGGATGTGGTGTTCAAGGAAGGCGAAAAAGGCCTGTCGTTGCAACGCTACAAAGGCTTGGGCGAGATGAACCCCGGGCAGTTATGGGAAACCACACTGGACCCCGAAGCGCGCACTCTGTTGCAGGTGAAGATCGAGCATATGGACGAAGCCGACGAGATTTTCACCAAGCTGATGGGCGATGTAGTGGAACCACGGCGCGAATTCATTCAAGAGAATGCGCTGAGTGTGGCGAATTTGGATTTTTGATATGTTGCAATTATTGGATTTTTATAACATATAGAGGGTGATGTGTTACAAAAAACGAAATATTGAATCATATTGAGGCTGATTTGAAACCGACTTATGCCATTCCGGCGCTTCCACCTGCGGAATTAGTGGAGAGCACGGCGATATTGAAAGCTGCGGCTAAAGCGCACCGATATTTGGCCGAGCTGAAGGGGCGTGCTGCGAGCATTCCAAATCAGGGCATTCTGTTGGATACGCTGTCTTTGCAAGAAGCCAAGGCCAGTTCCGAGATTGAAAACATTGTCACAACACAAGACGAATTGTTTCAGGTAGAGGCAAACAGAGAGGTTTTCGGTTCGGCTGAAGCTAAAGAGGTTGCCCGATATAATGCGGCACTTAAGCAAGGGTTTCAGCGTCTATTGGAGTCGAATGGGTTAATCACCAACAATACGCTGATCGAAATATACCAGATACTAAAGGAAACGACTGCCGAGTTTCGGACGCTTCCGGGGACGGTGCTTAAAAACGATCAGGGCGATGTGGTTTATATGCCCCCGCAAGAAAGAGCTGAAATTCTTCAGTACATGCGAGAACTTGAAGTATTTATTAACGATTCCGAGGAATGCGACCTGGATCCGTTGGTGAAGATGGCGATTGTTCACCATCAGTTCGAAAGCATCCATCCGTTCTCGGACGGGAATGGGAGAATCGGGCGAATTCTGAACGTCTTGTATCTTACGCAACAAGGCCTTCTGGAAATTC
>CAKZNY010000042.1 GCA_937132145.1 uncultured Paracoccaceae bacterium
AGCGATAACAATAAAGGTACGATGGTGAAAGTGATGAACGTTGCGGCAAACATCGTACGTCTGTACGAGGGCCGTGGTGAAGAAGTCGAAGTTCGGATCGTAGCGTTTAATGCCGGCCTGCACCTCCTTCGGGAAGATACCTCACCCGTACTCGACCGACTTATGTCCTTCAGCCAAAGCATGCCGGCCATAAGTTTTGTTGCTTGCGGAAATACGATTACGGGAATGACCAAAAAAGAAGGCACCCCGCCACCTATCGTCGATTTTGCCGAGGTTGTTCCCGGTGGTGTCGCCGAGATTATGGATCTGGTCGAAGCCGGCTGGATTTTAATACGACCTTAATTACCTATAACTATAAAAGAAAAGGGCGGGAGAATTCTCCCGCCCTTTTTTATGTGTCTAGTCAATCAGCTTCAGCAGATTGTCTATCGAGGTTTTTGCGTCCCCGTAGAACATCCGCGTGTTCTCTTTGAAGAACAGCGGGTTCTCGATGCCCGAGTAACCCGTGCCCTGCCCGCGTTTGGATACGAACACCTGTTTGGCTTTCCAGACTTCAAGCACCGGCATACCGGCGATTGGTGAGTTTGGATCGTCCTGCGCGGCTGGGTTCACGATGTCATTCGAGCCAACCACGATCACCACGTCGGTTTCGGGAAGATCGTCGTTGATCTCGTCCATCTCCATCACGATGTCGTATGGGACTTTGGCCTCGGCTAGAAGCACGTTCATGTGGCCCGGAAGGCGACCCGCAACGGGGTGGATGCCGAAACGCACGGTCTTGCCTTTGGCGCGCAGGCGTTTGACCAATTCGGAAATCGGGTGCTGCGCTTGCGCTACCGCCATGCCGTAACCGGGTACGATAACGATACTGTCGGCCTCTTCCAGCGCCGCCGCGACACCGTCGGCGTCGATGGCGATCTGCTCGCCCTCGATTTCCATTGCGGGACCGGTAGGAGCCCCGAAGCCGCCAAGGATAACGGCAAGGAACTTACGGTTCATCGCAACACACATGATGTAGGACAAAATCGCACCGGAGGAGCCAACAAGCGCCCCGACCACGATCAGCAAATCGTTGCCAAGCATAAAGCCGGTAGCCGCCGCCGCCCAGCCGGAATAGCTGTTGAGCATAGACACTACGACCGGCATATCTGCGCCGCCGATGGCCATAACCAGATGCCCACCAATTGCGAAGGCGATTAGCATCATCAGCAAAAGCGTCCAGATGCCCGCGCCGTTCAGGAACATCAGCATAAGGATTACCGACAGGATCAACCCTGCGGCATTCATCACGTGCCGCCCCGGAAGGATCAGCGCTTTGCCGTCGAGTTTACCCGCCAGCTTGCCATAAGCGATAATGGAACCCGTAAAGGTAATCGCACCAATGAACACGCCGAGGAACACCTCGACTTCGTGGATGATTTCTTCGGCGTGGGTAAGCCCCTCGGGCGCGTATAGAATGGAGTTGATGCCGATAAGCACCGCCGCCAGACCGACAAAGCTGTGCAAGGCGGCGACCAGTTGGGGCATGCCGACCATCTCTACGCGCTGGGCGACGACAAGGCCGATCACGGCGCCGATGATCATCATCGGGACCAGCAGCCACAGGGACTGAACGCCGGGGCCAAACATGGTAACGATAACGGCGATAGCCATGCCGATGATGCCAAACCACACGGCACGTTTAGCTTTTTCCTGATCAGACAGGCCACCAAGGGCCAAAATGAACAGAACGGAAGCTACGATATATCCAGCAGTTACTAGACCAATACTCATAATCGACCTCCCTTAGCTTTTCTGGAACATGGCCAACATGCGACGGGTAACGGCGAAGCCACCCACGATGTTGATCGATGCAATGAGAACGGAAATTGCGGCGAGGAGAGTCACTAAGAACCCTCCGCTAACACTGATTTGCAGTATCGCACCAAGGATCACCACACTTGAGATCGCGTTGGTGATTGCCATAAGCGGCGTATGTAATGCGTGGCTGACTTTCCAGATAACCTGAAAGCCGATAAAGATCGACAGCACGAAGACAATGAAATGCTGCATGAAGCTAGGCGGTGCATAAGCCCCGATCAGCAACATCAGCAAACCACCGATGATCAACATGCCGGTTTGCTTGCGACCGGCAGCTTTCGCGGCGGCGGTCTCGTCTGCCCTGATTTCTTCAGGTGTCTTCTCGGGCGCTTTGGGCTTCGCGGGCGCAATCGCCTTCACTTTGGGCGGAGGCGGCGGGAAGGTGATTTCGCCGCCGTGCGTAACCGTTGCGCCGCGGATCACATCGTCTTCCATGTTGTGAACCGGCACACCGTCTTTTTCGGGTGTCAGGTCATCCATCATGTGGCGGATGTTGGTGGAATAAAGCGTCGAGGATTGCGTCGCCATGCGGCTTGGCAAATCGGTGTAGCCGATGATGGTCACGCCATTCGAAGTCTCGATTTTTTCATTCGGGACGGTCAGGTCACAGTTGCCACCACGTTCCGCCGCAAGGTCAACAATGACGGAGCCGGCTTTCATGGCCATAACCATATCTTCAAGCCACAACTTCGGCGCATCGCGGCCCGGGATCAGGGCGGTCGTGATAACAATGTCCACTTCCGGAGCTTGCGCGCGGAACAGCTCTAGCTGCTTTTCGCGAAACTCGGGGGAAGACACGGCAGCGTAACCACCGGTTGCCGCACCGTCTTGGTTGTCATCAAAGTCGAGGAACAGGAATTCACCGCCCATAGATTCGATTTGCTCGGCCACTTCGGGGCGCACGTCGAAGGCGCGCACGATTGCGCCCATGGACTGCGCGGCACCGATGGCCGCCAGACCGGCAACGCCAGCGCCGATCACCAGAACGGTTGCAGGGGGAACCTTGCCCGCCGCAGTGATTTGGCCGGTGAAGAAGCGTCCGAAATTGTTCGAGGCCTCGACCACTGCGCGGTACCCACCGATGTTGGCCATGCTCGAGAGCGCGTCCATTTTCTGGGCGCGGCTGATGCGCGGAACCATGTCCATCGCAATCGCCGTAACACCTTTGGCGCGCAGTTTTTCCAGCAGGTCTTCGCTTTGCGCGGGCCAGATGAAGGAAATCAGTGTTTGTCCCTTAACGAAACGCTTAACCTCGACGTCCTCGGGGGCACGTACTTTGATAATGAAATCACAGGCTTTCCAAAGGGCCGCTCCGGTTTTCACAACCGTAACGCCTGCGTCTTTATAGTCCTGATCAGAGAAACGCGCCGCAGCGCCTGCTCCGGTTTCGATAACGCATTCATAGCCCAGTTTTTGCAACTGAAGCGCTGATTGCGGGGTAAGGGCAACCCGATTTTCGCCCTCGAAGATCTCTTTGGGAGCTCCGATTTTCATAGTGTTATTCCTTAGTCCTGATGGGAGGAAGGGTCAGATGCGTTATATCTAGCCGCTAATGGCGCGAAGTTCAAAGCCCTCTTGAAAAATTTTGGAGAAAAGCCTGACTTAAATGGTCACACCTTGTGAAAACCGTGGATCAGGTGCCGCAAACCCAGACTTGCGCCTATGAAAATAGACCCCAGAACGACCGGTGCGCTGTATGCCAGCACCGAGAATCCTGATAGCCCCTGCCCGACGGAACAGCCCAGCGCCACAACGCCGCCTGTACCCATCAGGAAGCCGCCAAAAACGGAGCGGCCCAGTTCGCGCGGATCATCGCATGCCTCCCAGCGGAAGCGGCCTTTGATCCTCGTGCCGATGAGCGAGCCGACCACAACGCCGGTTACCGAACCGATACCGAAATTCATCGTCGCACCGGACCACGTCATCAGGTAGATCAGCGCTTCGCCCATAGGCGCAGAGTAGGATACGGATTCTACGACGATCTCGTCAAAACCGGTTGTCGAGATTAGGTCGGTCGCCCAGAATCCGAATACGACGCCCAAGCCAACGACAATGGACCAGATAATATGCGTGCGCGAGGTGCGGAACTTTTTGCCCGAGAATGCCCATCCAGCGCAAATTGCGGCTAATATCAGGGCGGGTATCAACGGGCCCATGTCGAACCAGCGGCCGAGCAAATGGGCGATGCCTTGGGCTTCGCCACTGTAAACCACTTGGGGGAAAAGCCAGTCGCGCACCACGGCCGTCGGGCCGCCGATGGCCATGTAGGCAGAAATTGCCATGATGACCGCAACTACAAAACTGCGGAGGTCTCCGCCTGCCATGCGAGCGAGCGCGCCGAAACCGCAGTTTCCAGCCATTGCCATGCCCCAGCCGAACATCAAGCCGCCAACGATGCTGGCGATCGGGTTCCATTTGAGCGAGTAATAGATGGTTTGGGAATAATCGACGAGGCCGAACGCCTCTAGAGTGAACATGCTGGCAACGCCGACAGCCAGAGCCAAGGCCCACATGCGTAGTCGGGAATAGTCCTTGCCATAAAGGGCGTCTTCAATTGCGCCTAACGTGCAGAAACGACCGATGGAGGCGGCAAGGCCCAAGGCGCCGCCGGCGAACAATCCAGCCAAAGCGGCCCATTGGTTGTCGCCCATAAACTCCATTATTTGGCTTCTTCTTTTTCTGGCTCAAACGTGCAGAACATGTCGTAAACAAGTTCAATCATCTGCGCGGCTTTGGGATCCCCTAGGGAATAGAAGATGGTTTTGCCATCGCGCCGCGAATTCACCAGACCTTCAAGGCGAAGACGAGCCAATTGCTGGCTAACGGCGGCTTGGCGGGAAGAAAGAAGGTTTTCCAGTTCGGTCACAGATTTTTCACCCGTCACCAGATGACACAAAATCATCAAACGCCCTTCATGCGCCAAGGCTTTCATGAAATCGGTCGCCGATTTCGCATTGCGGATTACTTCATCTATTTCTGCATCGGACATATCCGGTGTCATTTGGGGTAGCGCCATCACCCTCTCCTTTTATTACGACTCCGAAGAATCTTCTCCGGATTCTGGCAAATTAGTCAACATCATACCAAGAAGTCCCCAAAAGAACCCCTCGCCTGGATAACCTTCTATACGATTAACCTCTATTCCGTCGACAAGTAATATAAAAGTGGGCGTGAATTGTGGTGGGCTCGAGAAAGTCACATTATCCGGAACCGGATCATTGATATCATAACGCCAGAGCGGGGCTAGCTTACCCTCCTCTGTGCGGGAATAAATAGTGCCCACATCGGCATTCCAGCGCTCACACCACGGGCAACCGGCTTCCTCAACCATCATCAATCGGGTCTCGGCGACGGCGGGCACCGCGATAAGTAATAAAATAATCACCTTAAGTAAGCGCATTCCAACCCTCTTGGATAATTTACTTTACACATTTGAATATCTCAATATGATTATTCTTTATATCAGCACAAAAGCAGGAAAAACAAGGTATGGAGTTTGACATTAGTTACTGGGGCGCGGCGATTGCGGGCCTTCTGTCATTCTTTTCACCGTGCATATTGCCGATTGTTCCGTTCTATTTGTGCTACATGGCGGGGCTGTCTATTCAAGAATTGAACGAAGAAAACGAGATGTCCGCAGGGGCCAAGCGCCGCCTTATATTGTCCTCCGTATTCTTTTCAGCCGGAGTGGTTACGATCTTCGTTCTTCTTGGACTGATTGCCACCACGTTGGGCCTCACGTTCAGGAATTACAGAGACGAGCTGACGTGGCTGGCGGCTGCGGTGCTGTTTATCTTTGGCCTGCACTTCCTCGGGGTGTTCAAAATCTCGTTCCTTTATCGCGAAGCACGCATCGATTCTTCGGGAATAAAGCCCGCCAGTTATGCCGGTTCTTATCTGATCGGGCTGGCCTTCGGTTTCGGCTGGACCCCCTGCGTTGGCCCCGCGCTGGCCGCGATCTTGTTTATGGCATCCCAAAGCGGCAGCTTGCAGCATGGCGCAGGATTGCTGTTCGTATATGGCGCCTTCATGACCGCGCCGTTCATTCTGGCCGCCGTATTCTCGGGCCCGTTCCTGCGCTGGGTGCAACGCAATCGCAAATATATGGGGCACGTTGAAAAAGTTATGGGCGGCTTTCTAATCCTGTTCGCAATCCTTATCGCGACCGGCAGCATTTCGTATATGGCGCAATTCTTGCTCGAAACATTCCCTGCCCTGTTTATCTTCGGTTAATCCAAAAAAGGTATCATCATGCTTAAGAAACTCGTAATTCTGTTTGCACTTGCGGCTACGCCTGCCTTGGCGGACGAAGCCTACTATATAGGTGACGACGGCATGCACAAAACCCACTGGATGCGCGACACTTTCCGTGACATGGCAGAGGACCTTGAAGAAGCGAGTGCCGAGGGTAAACGCTTTATGATAATCATCGAACAGCGCGGGTGTGTTTATTGTAAAAAGATGCACGAACAGGTGTTTCCAGACCCTGAAATCAAGGCGATGATTGAGGACAACTACTTCGTCGTACAGATGAATATGTTTGGCGACATAGAAGTGACCGATTTTGATGGTGAAATACTGTCGGAAAAAGACATGATCTCCAAGTGGAACATCGTTTTCACACCCACGATGATGTTCTTTGATGACGTGCTTCCGCCCGAGGGTACAACCGCGGCACAGGCAGCTGTAATGATCATGCCGGGCGCGTTTGGAAAGCTCACAACGCTCAGTATGTTCCAATATATCCTCGAAAAAGGCTATGAAGGCGACGAGCATTTTCAGAAATATGTGGCCCGAATCATCGCCGAACGCCGTGATAACTAACACGAAACTTTATATAAGTAATTGCTTATATTAGAGCAATATAATAATCTAATATTCAACTATCTGAATTTATTGTTGCGTAAGCCCCCCGTGGCGGCTATCTTCAAATTACCAAAGTCAGGAATCAATATGACAAATGGGAATTAAAGGGAGGATACTGCATGAAGCGCAAAGCGTTTCTTATTATAGGGGTCACAGCAGCATTTGCAGCTATGGCGACCGCTCAAACCACCGCTAAAACCATCATTCCGGACGACGTAGTGTTTGATGAATACGGCGCAGTTGCCATGTCTTTGACTGGTGTTGCTGGCGATGCGGCGAATGGCCGTAAACTTTTCGCGAACCGTAAACTGGGCAATTGTCTTGCATGTCACGTAAACAGTGAAATAACCGAACAAGCCTTCCATGGCGAAGTCGGTCCATCGCTTGACGGTGTTGCAGATCGCTGGAACGAAGCAGAGCTTCGTGGGATTCTAACGAACTCCAAGAACACATTCGAGGGCTCGATCATGCCTTCGTTCTACCGCACCAGTGGTTTTACCCGGCCCTTGGAAAAGTTTGAAGGCAAGTCGATCCTTGCGGCACAGGATGTCGAAGACATACTAGCCTATATACGAACACTAACCGAGTAAGCCGGCGGCTTTCTTGCTTATGAATCAGGAGAAAACAATGCAATTTAACAGACGTGACGCTCTGATCATTGGTGCAGGGGCTGCAACAGTAGCTTTGTTGCCGATGCAGGCATTCGCAGCTGCGGGCGATGATGAAATCATGGCTTTCACTGGCGGAGCCGACGTAACCGAGGGTGGTATTGTGCTAACCGCGCCTGAAATCGCCGAGAACGGTAATACTGTTCCCGTGGCCGTTTCCGCACCCGGTGCTGTGTCGATCATACTAATCGCAACAGGCAACCCGAACCCGAAAGTGGCGAAGTTTACCTTTGGCCCCCTAGCTGGCTCGCAAGACGCATCCACACGTATCCGCCTTGCAGGTACGCAGGAGCTGATTGCTGTTGCCCAGATGGCTGACGGAACATTCGCACGCGATTCAAAAATCGTGAAAGTTACAATCGGCGGCTGCGGCGGCTAAGGCAACATTAGGAGAATAACAATGGCAATTGGTGTAAAACCTCGCGTTAAAGTTCCAAAGACAGCCTCTGCTGGTGACGTCATCACCATCAAAACGCTGATCAGTCATAAAATGGAATCCGGCCAACGCAAAGACAAGGAAGGCAATCGCATTCCGCAATCAATCATCAACACGTTTTCATGTGACTTCAAAGGTCAGAACGTGATCACTGTAAGTCTGAGTGGCGCAATTTCAACCAACCCGTACTTCCAGTTCAAGGCGATAGTTCCTGAATCAGGTGACTTCGAGTTCACATGGAATGACGATGATGGTTCCGTCTACACGGAAACTAAAACCATCTCCGTTGGTTAAAGCAACCGAGAATAAAGGGAGGATAATTATAATGATAAAACCAAACCTACAACGTGTTGCTTCTATTGTGACTGTTGCTGCTCTGACTTTCAGCTTAAATGCTGCTGTTGCGAGTGATTTGGTCATCAATGAAGAAATATCGTTGACTAACGAAACGGCTGCGCCAGCGCATTTGGAAAATCTGACTACGATTTATTCGGGTTGGAATTTCCGTAAGTCGGAAACGCAGTCTCTACAGATGGACGACTTTGACAACCCCGGCATGATCTTTGTGGATCAGGCTATTGACCAGTGGAATGTCGTAGAAGGCGAAGCTGGCAAGTCATGTGCTGCGTGTCACACAGGTGGTGTGGAGGAATTCGCAGGTCTTCGTGCAGTGCTTCCGCGCTATGATGAAGAAGCCGGTGGAATTCAGTCCATGGAAGACTACATCAACGAATGCCGCACCGACCGGATGCAAGCAGATGCGTGGAAATGGAGCGAGTCGAAAATGACCGCCATGACCGCCCTGATCGGCCTGCAATCGCGCGGAATGCCGGTTAATGTTGCTATCGACGGCGATGCAGCTGAAGCATGGGAACTTGGTAAAGAGATTTACTACCAACCTGTTGGTCAACTCGACATGGCTTGTGCAAGCTGTCACGAGGATAACTACAACACGTACATCCGTGCGGATTTCCTGTCGCAGGGCCAAACCAACGGCTTCCCGGCTTACCGTTTGAAAAACGCCAAGCTGAACTCGATCCACGCTCGCTTTAAGGGCTGCATGAAAAATATTCGTGCAACACCGTATAAAGAGGGTTCCGATGAGTTCCGAGCACTGGAGCTATACGTGGCTTCACGAGGCAACGGCCTATCGGTCGAAGGTACTTCGGTTCGTAACTAACACTGTCTGGTCCCGATTAATTTCGGGGCCAACACCCTAAACGGTTTGGGGTTAGTGTCGGTCAGCTTTCGTTAAGCTCACTCATTCTTACCCAAAATACTGGAGACCCCATATGATTTCCCGCCGTGACTTTCTTCAAGCCTCAGTGGCTGCTTCTGCAATTGTTGGCGCTTCGGGCGTTGGCAACTGGGCCAAACTGGCCGCCCAACAGACACTTACGCAAGACCAACTGCTTGATTTTGATACGGTCGGTAACGTTACAATCATCCACATTACGGATATTCACGCACAGCTTAAACCGGTCTATTTCCGCGAACCTGAAGTCAACATCGGGGTTGGCGCGGTTGATGGATTGCCCCCGCATGTGACGGGCAAGGATTTCCTTAACCTGTTCAATATGACGGCAGGCACGCCGGACGCATATGCGCTGACCTATAACGATTTCACATCATTGGCCAAAGGGTACGGCAAGATGGGCGGGATTGACCGCGTTGCCACAGTTATCAACTCGATCCGCGCGGCACGCCCCGATGCGTTGCTGCTGGATGGCGGCGATACGTGGCAGGGTTCCTACACCGCGCAGATGACCAAGGGTCAAGATATGGTTAACGTGATGGCGGCGCTGAAACCGGACGCGATGACCTCGCACTGGGAATTCACGCTGGGCATTGATCGGGTTACCGAGATCGTGGACAACCAGCTCGACTTTCCGTTCCTTGGTGCGAACATCTTTGACACCGAATGGGACGAGCGCGCCTACGAGCCGTACAAAATGTTCGAACGTGGCGGCGTAAAGATTGCCGTAATCGGGCAGGCTTTCCCATACATGCCGATTGCCAATCCGAGATGGATGTTCCCGAACCTTAGCTTTGGTATTCGTGAAGAAAACATGGCCAATTTGGTTGCCGAGGTTCGTGGTTTGGGTGCTGAACTGGTGGTTTTGCT
>CAKZNY010000043.1 GCA_937132145.1 uncultured Paracoccaceae bacterium
ATCCGATCAAATACACCCAATTTTCTCCAACGGATGAAGCGATTATAGAGGGTCTTGTGGGGGCCATATTCGGCAGGCGCATCTCGCCATTGCAGCCCGCGCTTCAACACATGAATGATCCCACTGACGACCCGTCGATCATCAACCCGCGGCACGCCATGTGACCGTGGAAAACAGGGTTTAATACGCTCTATTTGTGTTTCTGAAAGCCAATAGCCATCCGACATGTGCAAGTCCTCCTGCACGAATTGAATCAGAGATCAAAGCATTTGGGAATACCTAAAATTAACAGGTCCTGACCCTAAGTCTAGTGGAGGTCATGGAGCTCAACCCGCCCCAAAACGGCAAGCCCATTATCTGGAGACTTCTGACGACACATAAGGTTACGGATGGTGCGCAGGCATGGCAAATCGTCGAGTGGTACCGCCAGCGTTGGTTTATCGAGCAATTCTTACGCATTCTGTAACTGCAGGGGCTTCGACTGGAAGATAGCCAGTTAGCCACCGCCGACGGGCTGTTAAAACTCACAGCTGTTGCGGCATTGGCCGCATGTACAACACTTCAGCTCGTCCAGGCCCGCAATGGACAGAGTGGTGAGCATTGCAGCGTTGCATTCACATCATCTGAAATCCGAACCCTCGAAAAACTGCACCCGCGACTGGAAGGATCAACAGCCGCCCAAAAGAACCCACATCAACTGCGTAGCTTGGCTTGGGCTTCTTGGGGCATTGCTAAACCGGGAGGGTGGGATGGATATAGATCATCAAGAACACCCGGGCCAATCACACTCGGAAACGGCCTCCAACAGTTCAACGCTATCGCCTATGGTCATACCCTAACAGATGTGTGAATCCTTTAGCATTTTTGATGGGGTCCGCTAATAGAATTACGCGGCTAGTTTCAGTTTCATGGCAGGTGTGATCCCGCCGATGCCCATGTTGGGGCGGTCATTGTTATATGTCCAGAGCCATTCAGTAGCCTGTTTCTGTGCCTCCTCAATTGTTTCAAAGATGTTTTGATCAAGCCATTCGTGACGGACTGTGCGGTTGTAGCGCTCGATATAGGCGTTCTGTTGGGGCTTCCCAGGCTGGATGTATTGGATGTGGATGCCCATCTTTGCGGCCCATGCCATCAACGTTCCACTGACGTATTCAGGGCCGTTATCTACCCGAATAATCAATGGCTTTCCACGCCATTCAATAATACGGTTCAAACTACGCACCACCCGCTCGGCGGGCAGCGAGAAGTCCACTTCGATGCTCAACCCTTCACGGTTAAAGTCGTCCAGCACGTTCAGGGTGCGGATGGAACGCCCATCAGCAAGCTGATCTGCCATGAAGTCCATAGACCATGTATGATTGACTATATCCGGCACCGCCAGCGTGTCCGGCTTATCCCGTTTCAGGCGTTTTTTTGGCTTTATCCGCAAGTTCAGCTCCAGTTCGCAGTAAATTCGGTAGACGCGCTTGTGGTTCCAGCCAAGCCCTTTGACGTTACGTAGATACAAAAAGCACAGGCCAAAGCCCCAAGTTCGGCGGTTGTCGGTTAGCTTCTTCAGCCAATCTTCGATCTCGGCATTCTCATCGCTCAGCTGACGTTCATACCGATAACAGCTTTCGCTGATTTGAAATGCGCGGCAAGCTAAAGCAATGCTGACACGGCGGTTAGCGACTGCTTTCACGGCCATCTCCTTGCGCAGGGATGGCCGCTTCACTTTTTTCCAAGGACTTCCTTCAGCAAATCATTTTGCATGCTCATCTCGGCATACATTCGCTTCAGACGGCGGTTTTCTTCAGCCAGAGCCTTCATTTCCGACATCATGGATGCGTCCACTCTCGATCATGCTAACGCATAATCTGCCGTGCAGCGCATGCCGCCAAACAAAGTTCCTTCCCGTTGGGCTGGGCCTCGCTTCGCTCGGCGGGGGTGTCTAGGATTTTAGGGCGGCTAGGATACGGATCCAGCTGCGAGTGCCTTTTTTGAAGCTGCGGACGTCGTATTTCTCGTTTGGGGCGTGGATTTGGTCGTTTTCCTGACCGAATCCGATCAGCACCGAATCCATGCCGAGGATTTTCTGGAAATGTCCCACGATAGGGATGGAGCCGCCCATGCCGATGAACATTGCATCGTTTGGCCACTCGTCGCCTAATGCCTTTTGGGCGAGGGCGAATTCGGGGGCGTCTACGGGCAGGTTCGTCGCCGCCGCGCGATCCTCAGAATGGAAGGTCACGGTGCAATCGGGTGGCAGGTTGTCTTTGATGTAGCTACGGAACGCCGCGCTGATGGCTTCGGGGTCTTGGGTGCCGACGAGCCGGAAGCTGACTTTGGCGTGGGCTTCCGCGGGTAGAACAGTTTTGAAACCTTCGCCGGTGTAACCGCCGTTGATGCCGTTGATATCGCAAGTCGGGCGGGACCAGATTTGTTCCATCGCGGTGAAACCCTCTTCACCAGCGGGGGTTGTCAGGCCTACATCGCCGAGAAATCCTTCGGTGTCGAAGTTCAGTGCATCCCATTTGGCTTTTAGAGAATTGCTTATTCGTGGCACACCTTCATAGAAATTCGGCAACGTCACGCGGCCTTGTTCATCGTGCAGGCCGCCCAGAATTTTGGTTAATACTCTGATCGGGTTGATTGCCGGCCCGCCGTATTTGCCAGAATGCAAATCGCGGTTGGCTGCGTGGATGGTGAAATCTTCGGCAACCAGACCGCGCAGCATTGTTGTGATGGCGGGGGTGTCAGAATCCCAAAGGCCCGTGTCGCAGACCAGTGCAAAGTCGGCTTTCAGCTCGTCGGCATTTGCGGTTAGGAACGGGACCAGTGACGGGGAGGCGCTTTCTTCTTCGCCCTCGAACAGGATGGTGATGTTGCCCGGCAGCTCGCCTGTTACGTCTTTCCAGGCGCGGCACGCTTCGATAAAGGTCATAAGCTGGCCTTTGTCGTCGGATGCGCCGCGCGCGCGGATGATTTGACCGTTTGGGCTATCTTCAAAGCGTGGTTCAAACGGTGGATTGTCCCACAGGTCCAGCGGATCGACCGGCTGCACGTCGTAATGGCCATAGAACAGCATATGCTGCCCCTTGCAGCCCGAATGCGCCACGACCATCGGGTGGCCGTCTGTGTCGCGCCGCGAAGCCATAAAGCCGATATCGTTCAGTTGTGCGACCAGCCAATCGGCGGCCTCCACGCAATCGGTCGCAAACGCGGAATCGGTGGATATACTTTTGATACGCAGCAATTCAAACAGGCGATCAAAGGCTGCGGGCTGGTTCTCGGTTGCTTTGGCAAGGATGGTTTCGAGATTTTGCATAGGGGCTCCGATGTTTGGGTCCCCGTGATGGTTGCCGCAAAACAGCCGATATTCAAGCGGTTTTTTGTATCCAGCCGCCCCCTAAAACGCGGGTGCTGTCGGGGGCATAAAACACGCAGGCTTGGCCGGGGGACACGCCTTCTTCGGGGATTTCCAGTTCGACTTCGGCGCTATTGGGGCCTGTCGGGAAAATCCGTGCGGCTTTGGGGGGCCGAGTTGATCGCACTTTGACGCGCATCTCCCAACCATTTCCGGCTGCGGTCTGGAAATCCTCGTCGCCCAGCCAGTTTATGTCGTTGATTGTAAACCGGTGCTTTGCCAGCGCTTCTTTCGGGCCGACAATCACCTGTTTGGTGTCAGGGTCGAGTTTGACCACATAAAGTGGCTCTCGCCCGCCGATGCCAAGACCGCGGCGCTGTCCGATCGTGTAGTGAATGATGCCCTTGTGCTGGCCCAGAACGTCGCCGTCCATATGAACGATGTCACCGGGGTCCGCAGCACCAGGTCGCAGTTTTTCGATGACGGCGGCATAAGAGCCGTTCGGCACAAAGCAGATGTCCTGACTGTCGGGTTTATCCGCCACAGACAGCCCGAATTCGGCCGCCAACGCGCGGGTTTCGGCCTTGGAGGTCATATGCCCAAGCGGAAAGCGCAGGTAATCGAGCTGGTCCTGTTTGGTGGTAAACAGGAAATAACTTTGGTCACGAGCGTGGTCGGCTGCCATATGCAGCTCGGCTTTTTCGCCCTCGAATCGCTGGATGTAGTGGCCTGTGGCCATGCAATCGGCGTTCAGGTCTTTGGCGGTTTGCAGCAGATCACGGAATTTGACTTTTTCGTTGCAGCGGATGCACGGAACAGGGGTCGCGCCGGTCAGATAGGCGTCGACGAATTCGTTAATCACGGCGTCCTTGAACTTGTTTTCGTAATCCAGAACGTAGTGCGGGAACCCCATTTCATCGGCCACGCGGCGGGCATCGTGAATATCTTGTCCGGCACAACACGCGCCTTTTTTGGCCAGTGCGGCGCCGTGGTCATATAGCTGAAGCGTCACGCCAATCACATCGTAGCCTTCACGGGCCAGTTTGGCGGCCACGACCGAGCTGTCCACTCCGCCAGACATCGCGACAACCACACGGGTTTCGCTCTCGGGTTTGGCAAAGCCAAGGCTGTTTACGGGATGGGTCATAGAGGCTCCTGTTAGATAGATTGCTATATAATAAAAATGTAAACACTAACAAGGGGCAGATTCACCTCTGGTTAACTTACAGGCCGGATGCTGGGCATGGGTAATTAGAGAGAGGGCATCATGCTTATCAAGAAAATTAACGGACCGAGTTCTGTGAAGCTGCCGGATGGCACAGTTTTAACGCGCGGGGATTTGCCGCCAAAATCGACGCGGCGCTGGGTGATCCGGCGCAAAGTAACGGTTGTTTTGGCAGTCACCGCAGGATTATTGAGCCTTGAGGAGGCTTGCGAGATGTATAACCTGTCGGAGGAAGAGTATCTTTTATGGCAAACCGCAATGCTGCAACATGGGCGCCACGGGTTGCGCGTAACACATCTTAAGAAATACAGACAACCTTAAGGGGAGTTTACATTCAACCTGAAGTTGGTAACCTCTGGTTAACCTTTTTACTAATATAGTGTGAAGGATCGGCCGGGGCCGCTTTATAGAAGGAAGTTTGTGTATGCGTGTTTTGTTAGTAGAAGATGATCCGACAACATCCAAAAGCATCGAAATGATGCTCGCCTGTGCGAACTTGAATGTGTATGCGACGGATCTGGGCGAAGAAGGTATCGATCTTGCCAAGCTGTATGATTACGACATCATTCTGTTGGACTTGAATCTACCGGATATGACGGGGCACGAAGTGCTGCGACAGTTGCGGTTGGCGAAAATCGACACGCCCATACTGATTCTGTCGGGCATGGATGATACCGCAAGCAAAATCAAAGGTTTCGGGTTCGGGGCGGATGACTATCTGACTAAACCGTTCCACCGTGAAGAACTGGTGGCACGCATTCATGCTATTGTACGTCGCTCCAAGGGGCACGCGCAGTCGATTATCGAAACCGGAAGAATCAAGGTGAATCTCGATGCCAAAACGGTGTCTATCGATGACGAGCCGATGCATTTGACCGGCAAAGAATACCAAATGCTGGAACTACTGTCGCTTCGCAAGGGTACGACGCTAACGAAAGAGATGTTCCTTAACCATTTGTATGGCGGCATGGACGAGCCGGAACTGAAAATCATCGATGTTTTCATCTGTAAGCTTCGTAAAAAGCTGTCGAACAACATGGACGGCGAAAACTATATCGAAACGGTTTGGGGCCGTGGCTATGTTTTGCGAAATCCTGTGGAGATGCAGCTGGAACATAAAATCGCCGTGTAATCATACTAGACGTGCGCCTGCTAGCGGCCTATTCCTTTGGTAACACAAGGGGATGGAATGGCCGCGCAAACAGAAGTTAATTTGCTGAATAAAAAGCAGGCGACCGTAGAGCTGGGGCGCTTGGCGAAGATTATGGCGCAAGCGGATATCGCATATCACCAGAATGACGCCCCTGAAATTTCGGATGCTGAATATGATGCATTAAAGCAACGTAATTTGGAAATTGAAGCCCGTTTTCCGGATGTGAAGCGTGGTGATAGCCCGTCAAACACGGTTGGGGCGCCGGTTTCGTCCGGTTTTTCCAAAGTAAAACATGCTGTTGCGATGATGTCGCTTGGCAATGCATTTACCGATGAAGATGTAACAGAGTTTGATGTGCGTATTCGCAAGTTTTTGAATTTGCCCCACGACCAGCCTTTGGAATATACCGCCGAGCCAAAAATAGACGGGCTTTCGTTATCTCTGCGATATGTGGACGGCAATCTGGTTCAGGCCGCTACTCGAGGGGATGGCGAAGTTGGGGAAAATGTGACAGCAAATGCGTTAACACTTCGCGATATCCCTGCAACAATCACCGGCGCGCCAGATATTCTTGAGGTTCGTGGTGAAGTTTATATGAGCCATGCGGATTTTGCCGCTTTGAACGAAAACCAGATTTCCAATGATGCAAAACCTTTTGCTAACCCTAGAAATGCAGCGGCAGGCTCGTTGCGCCAACTTGATAGCGAAATCACAAAATCCCGCCCATTACACTTCTTTGCGTATGCTTTAGGAGAGGTATCCGAAGTTTTTTCGGATACACAGTCGGGCATAATTGAGCGCCTTGCAGGGTTTGGGTTTTCCACAAACCCCCTAATCAAAAAGTTCGAAACCCCTGCGGAAATGTTAGAACATTATTCGAATATCGAACGAGACCGTGCGAATCTTGGCTATGATATCGACGGGGTGGTCTACAAAGTAAATGATCTGGCTTTGCAATCTCGATTGGGGTTTAGAACAAATACCCCGAGATGGGCGATTGCGCATAAATTTCCGGCAGAACTGGCGCAAACCATTATTGAGGATATCGAAATTCAAGTAGGTCGAACGGGTGCACTCTCGCCAGTTGCCCGCCTAAAACCGATTACGGTCGGGGGGGTCGTCGTGTCAAATGCGACGCTCCATAACGAAGATTATATTGCCGGGCGTGACAGTTTTGGTAATCCAATTCGCGAAGGGCGCGATATTCGGGTCGGGGATTGGGTGACCGTTTACCGCGCTGGCGATGTTATTCCGAAAATCAAGGATGTGGATATAAGTCGGCGAAAGACCGGCTCGCATCCATATGTATTTCCTGATGTTTGTCCTGAATGTGGTTCGGCTTCCATTCGCGAAGAGGGTGAGGCCGTGGCGCGTTGCTCTGGTGGGTTGATTTGTCCGGCGCAGGCGGTCGAAAAACTGAAGCATTTCGTATCAAAGGCGGCGTTTGACATTGATGGATTGGGCGCAAAACAGGTCGAGACGTTTTATCGCGATGGTTGGGTGAAGACACCGGCTGATATCTTCACACTTAATGAACGAATTGGCGCCGGAAACCTTCAACTTTTGAAAAACTTTGACGGCTGGGGTGATAAATCCGCGCAAAAGCTGTTCGATGCGATCGAAGCGAAAAAAGACATCCCGCTTAACCGGTTAATCTTTGCACTTGGGATACGGCATGTTGGCGAAAGCTCGGCGATGACTTTGGCAAGACATTACGGCGCGTGGCAGGTTTTCAACAGTGCTATGGAAAATGCCCGCGATCACATTGGACCGGACTGGGAAACGCTGAATGCGATTGATGGTGTGGGGTCCGTTCTGGCCGCTGCTTAAGTGGATTACTTTCACGAGGCGCAAACACGTTCCGCGCTTCAAAACCTGGTTAAACACCTGAAAATCACCGATGTTTCCGCCCCGATTGTTGAGGGCAGCAAGGTTGGCGGGAAGATTGTGGTTTTTACAGGAGCGCTGGAAAAGATGACTCGGGCCGAGGCTAAGGCAAATGCCGAGAGATTGGGAGCAAAGGTCTCGGGGTCCGTTTCTGCCAAAACCGATATTGTTGTGGCGGGGCCGGGGGCCGGCTCAAAGCGCAAAAAAGCCGAGGAACTTGGCGTCGAAGTATTAAGCGAAGATGAATGGTTGAAGCTTATTGGTTGATCACAGTGCAAATGTCGCGTGAAATAGGGTTATGACATATTCGCGACCAGAGATTCTATTTCCATTATTTGCCGACCTGACGGCGCTTGATGGCGTGGGACCGAAATCTGCGCAAAATTTTGCGAATATGGATGTCGTTCGCCCGCGCGATTTGCTGTTTACATTGCCGCATGGATGCGTTGACCGGCGACCTCGGTCCAGCCTTAAAGGTTTGATTTTCCCGAATATTGCGACGGTTGAGGTGAAGATTGGCGCGCATCAACGGCCAACCGGACGGGGTCGACCGTACCGCGTGATGGTGCGGGATGCCGAGATGGATTTTCAGCTGGTGTTCTTTCATGCACGCGAAGATTGGGTGCAAAAAAACTTACCCGTGGGCGAGCGGCGCTTGGTTTCGGGCAAAGTCGAGGTGTTCGATGGCTTGGCGCAAATGGTGCACCCTGACCATATTTTGCGCATTGATGAAAATATTGATCTGCCGCCGTTTGAACCGGTTTACCCGCTTACCGGGGGCATTAGCCAAAAGTTGATGTACCGCGCTACGCATTCTGCGCTTGATCGCGCGGTCGATCTGCCTGAATGGGTGGACAAAAACCTGAAAGCTGAACGCAATTGGCCCGATTGGCGATCCGCTTTGACGCAGGCACATTCGCCGCAAGGGGTGCAGGATACGGCTGCTAGTTCGACCGTTCGCGAGAGATTGGCGTATGATGAATTGTTTGCGCATCAGGTAACTTTGGCGATTGCGCGTGCCAGTGTTCGGCGCGCTAAAGGTGTGGAAACCCATGGGGATGGGCGGTTGCAGAAACATGTTTTGCAAGCTTTACCGTATGCCCCGACCGGCGCGCAAACGCGTGCGATTGGCGAAATTCAGGAGGATATGGCCAAGCCGATCCGCATGAATAGATTGCTTCAAGGCGATGTTGGATCAGGCAAAACGTTGGTCGCATTCATGTCCATGCTAACGGCGGTCGAAGCTGGCGGGCAGGCGGTAATGATGGCCCCGACGGAGATTTTGGCGCGACAACATCTGGCCGGATTGCGCCCGTTAGCCGAGTCTGCGGGCGTGCGTTTGGAGCTGTTAACGGGGCGCGATAAGGGAAAAGAACGGACAGCGAAGCTGGCGGCGCTGGCCTCTGGTGACATCCAGATTATGGTCGGAACCCATGCGTTATTTCAAAAAGATGTGGAATTTCAAGACCTTCGCTTAGCAGTCATTGATGAACAACATCGTTTCGGGGTGCAACAACGCATGGATCTTGGCGCCAAAGGGCGTGCGGTTGATATTCTGGTGATGACGGCGACGCCGATTCCGAGGTCGCTTGCGCTGGCGCATTACGGGGATATGGACATCTCGGTTCTGGACGAAAAGCCGCCGGGGCGAAAGCCGATCGAGACGGTTATGGTGTCGGCGGGCAGGCTGGATCAAGTGGTTGACCGGTTGCGCGCGGCGATTGCCGAGGGGCGGCAAGCATATTGGGTATGCCCGCTGGTGGAGGAATCCGAGGTCGTTGCGATGACCGCTGCCGAGGATCGGTTCAAACATTTGCGGGCGGCCTTGGGGGAGGGGAATGTCGGGCTGGTTCACGGACAAATGCGCCCTTCGGAAAAAGACAAAGCGATGGCGGATTTTATCGCTGGACGCACGAAGGTTTTGGTTGCAACAACCGTGATCGAGGTCGGCGTTGATGTGGCTAGCGCGACGATTATCGTGATCGAACAGGCGGAGCATTTCGGTTTGGCCCAGTTACACCAATTGCGCGGACGGGTTGGCCGAGGAAGCGAGGCCTCGACCTGTTTGTTGCTTTACAGCGGCCGATTGGGGAAGTCTGCGCTGGCACGTCTGACAATTATGCGTGAAACCAACGATGGTTTCCGTATCGCCGAGGAGGATTTGCGCCTGCGCGGGGCCGGGGATTTATTAGGGGTCGCACAGTCGGGCTTGCCGAAGTTTCGGATTGCAGACCTTGAGGCGCAAGCTGACCTGATGAAAATCGCCCAAGATGATGCACGGTTATTTTTGCACGCAGACCCGAAACTTGAAACCGATCGCGGTAAGGCTGTTCGTACGCTGCTGTATTTAATGGAGCAGGATAAGGCGATACGCCTTTTATCCGTTGGGTGAATCACCCCTGTTGATGCTTAATACATAAAGTTCTTAATTTGTTCTTGACAAAATAAGAATAAAAAGAGAACATACGGGCAACATATAGGAACAAACCTGCAAGGATAACTAT
>CAKZNY010000044.1 GCA_937132145.1 uncultured Paracoccaceae bacterium
TTTCGTGGCGTGCCACGTTTTGCCAGATAGGAGGGTGCCGCGGCCAGCACCCGTCGGCAATCAATAATCCCGCGTATCCGAAAGTTCGAATCCGGTATTTGCCCCAGTTTGAACGCCACATCCAGCGCCTCGGTTGTGATGTCTACCATACGGTCGGACAGGCGGAGGCGGACCTCGATTTCGGGGTATTTATCATGGAATATCGGGATCAGTGGAGCAATCAACCGCCGCCCGATCCCCAGCGGCGCCGTGACGTGGATCGAGCCCTTTGGATTGCGCGAAACCTCGGCAATGGCGGCCTCGGCATCGTTCAATGCCTCCAGCAGTTTCAACGCCCCGCCATAAAATATCCGCCCGTGCTCGGTGGTGGTCAGTTTGCGCGTTGTGCGGTTGAAAAGGCGAACACCAAGGTGCTTTTCCAGCTCTTTAATCCGGTTACTAGCCACCGCAGGCGAGGCTCGCAAATCGCGCCCAGCCGCAGACAGGCTGCCGAGTTCCACCACACGGACGAACATTTTTATGTTGTTGATATAGGACATCTCGCCTCCCTGATTACCGCAATTAACACGATACCATTATCTATAAAATTTTGAAAGTGTGCCGCCGCGAATTGACTTATACTGTGGCGGACTTTCTGGCATATTTGTGGAAAATTCAGGAGAACGGGATGTATGAGTACGCAATAATATGGGAATGGCTGGCCTTCGCAGTGCGCTGGGTGCATGTCATCACGGCCATCGCATGGATAGGGTCCTCGTTCTATTTCATCGCGCTCGATCTGGGGCTGCGCCAACCTGACGGGCTGCCCGAAGGCGCGCACGGCGAAGAATGGCAGGTCCACGGTGGGGGCTTTTATCACATCCAGAAGTATCTGGTGGCACCCGCTGCCATGCCCGAACACCTGACATGGTTCAAATGGGAAAGCTACGCCACTTGGCTATCCGGCTTTGTGCTGCTGTCGTTTGTTTATTACGGCGGCGCGGACATCTATCTGATCGACCGAAATGTGCTGGACGTATCAGCCCCCATCGCGATCCTGATCTCGCTCGCGTCGATATTCGGTGGCTGGTTTGCATATGACCTGATTTGTAAATCGAAGTTCGGCGATAATAACACCCGCCTGATGATCCTGCTGTATATCCTGCTGGTCGGACTTGCGTGGGGCTTTACACAGGTATTCACCGGTCGGGCCGCGTTTCTGCACCTTGGCGCAATCACCGCGACGATTATGAGCGCCAACGTCTTTATCACCATCATTCCCAACCAGAAAATCGTGGTGGCAGACCTGATTGCCGGGCGTAAACCTGATCCGAAGTATGGCAAAATCGCCAAGCAGCGCTCCACCCATAATAATTATCTGACGTTGCCGGTGATTTTCCTGATGCTGTCGAACCATCTGCCACTGGCCTTCGGGACGCAGTACAATTGGATTATCGCCAGTCTGATATTCCTGATGGGGGTTACAATCCGGCATTATTTCAACTCCAAACACGCGCGTTCAGGGAACCCGACGTGGACATGGCTGGCAACCATAGTGATATTTATCGTTATCATGTGGCTGTCCACCACACCCAAAATCCTTAGCGGTGAAGATGACGTGGAATACACCTATAACGCCCGCGAGGAACGTCTGGTTATGGCGGAAAACTTCGAGGAAGTGCGCGATACCATCGCTGGCCGCTGCTCCATGTGTCACTCACTCGAACCGTACTGGGATGGAATTCGAACCGCCCCCAAAGGTGTGATTTTGGAAGAAGACCACCAGATCGTCGCCTATGCGCGCGAGATTTACCTGCAAGCAGGGCGCAGTTACGCGATGCCGCCTGCTAACGTGACTTTCATGGAAGATGAAGAGCGCCGTCTGATCGTCAAATGGTACGAAGACGCGGTGTCGGCTAAACCATGACGAAGATTTTGCGCGGACGAGTATTGTCGTTTCTCCGGCAGCCACAGGTGGCGGATGACCACGATTCGTACAGTTTCATCGAAGATGGCGCGATCCTGATTTCCGGCGGCACGATCAAAGCCGTCGGAGCTTTCGCAGATATGCCCTTGGGTGTCGAAGTGATCGACCATCGCCCGAACCTGCTGATGGCTGGTTTTATCGATACGCATAACCACTTTCCGCAGATGCAGGTGATCGGGTCTTACGGGGCGCAATTGCTGGACTGGCTGAACAACTATACGTTCCCCGCCGAAACCAAATTCGCTGATCCCGTCCACGCGGAACGCATGGCTGGAAAGTATTTCGACGAGATGCTGCGCAATGGCACAACCACGCCTGTGGCCTACTGTTCGGTGCATAAAACGTCAGCGGAGGCGTATTTCACCGAGGCCGCGCGGCGTAACATTCGTGCCTTGGGTGGCAAGGTTCTGATGGATCGCAACGCGCCGGAAGGGGTGCTGGATACGCCGCAAAGTGCCTATGACGATACCAAAGCGCTGATCGAGAAATGGCACGGCAAGGGTCGTGCGCTTTATGCGATCAGTCCGCGGTTCGCGATCACCTCGACGCGCGCGCAGATGGAAATGGCGCAGGCGTTGGTTGCTGAAAACCCGACCTGTTATATGCAAACGCATCTGTCGGAGAACCACGACGAAATCGCCTATACTATGGAGCTATATCCCGAACACCCCGACTATCTGGGCATCTACGAACACTATGATCTGCTAGGCTCTCGTGCGCTTCTTGGCCATTGTATCCACCTTAACGATCGCGAGCGATCAGTGATGGCGGACACGGATTGCGTTGCGGTTTTTTGCCCGACCTCGAACCTGTTCATCGGGTCTGGTTTGTTCAACGAGGAACGCACGCGCACCGATGGTATCCGCATCGCGGTGGCGACGGACATTGGGGGTGGCACCAGTTATTCAATGCTCAAAACGATGGACGAGGCTTACAAGGTTTGCCAGTTGCAAAACCAGAACCTGCCGCCGCTTTATGCGTTCTATCTGATGACTTTGGGAAATGCGAAGGCGCTGGGCTTAGAGGCGAAAATTGGTACGCTTGAGGCGGGAAGCGAGGCGGATGTTGTTGTGCTCGATGCCGCCGCCACGCCTGCGATGGCGCTGCGGATGGAGACGGTCACAACCTTGGCCGAAGAATTGTTCGTTCTTCAAACGCTTGGTGATGACCGATCTGTTGTGGAAACTTATGTGGCAGGGGTGGCGAGCAAGCCGTAAAAGGGGAGGCTCCCGCCCTTCGGTTGGGCCAAGCCTCGCTTCGCTCGGCGGTTGGTTTATGCCGTAGGGTGTGTCGGTCCCCGCGCATCTTTACGCTTTCGGGTCTGGCCACTTCGCCCAGGGGAACGGTTTTTCCTCGGTTACATAGCTAAGGTATTTGGCGTTTTGCGCGATCCATTTGGATAAAGCTGCACCGAAGTCGGTTAGCTGCTCGTTTGGTTCCTCATTAACCAAGGTCCAGATGAATTGTATTAACGCGATGATATACAAGGCGGTTTCTGCTAGACTAAAGCAGATCATCAATACGATCATCGGGATTAAACGTGCCCAGCGAGAGGGGCGTTCCGTTGTTTCACTGTCCATTTTCGTCTCCGTAATACTTTGAGTGTTAATACCATTAACATCTAGATATTCGCGAAGACAAAACAAGTCAACAGGCGCGGATAGTCATCCCAACGCCTGAAAAGAAGTTGAACACGTGCAAAACATCGCAATCGGGGATGTTAGCGCGTTGTTTCCGTCATCCGGCGGCGCACGTAGGCGTCGGTCATGTCTAGCATCTCGGTCATGCCGGGATCGAAGAAATGGCCTGCACCCTCGATAACTTCGTGGGTGACGGTTATGCCTTTTTGCTGGTGTAGCTTCTCGACCAGTTCCTCGACGGGTTCTGGTGGCACGACTTTATCCTCGGATCCGTTGATAATCAGGCCGGATGCAGGGCAGGGTGCCAAGAAGCTGAAATCATACATATTCGCAGGGGGTGCCACGGAGATAAAGCCGGAAACCTCGGGGCGGCGCATAAGCAATTGCATGCCGATCCACGCGCCGAACTGGAAGCCGGCGACCCAGCAATGCTTGGCATTCGGGTTCAATCCTTGCAGATAGTTCAACGCGGCAGCGGCATCGGACAGCTCGCCGATACCTTGGTCATATTCACCTTGGGAGCGGCCAACGCCACGGAAATTGAACCGCAAAACGGTGAAACCCATTTTATGGAAGGTGTAATGCAGGTTATGCGTCACCTTGTTATTCATCGTTCCGCCATGCTCTGGATGCGGATGCAAGATGATTGCAATCGGCGCGTCCTTGGCTTTTTGGGGGTGATAACGACCTTCAAGCCGACCATCCGGACCGGCGAAAATTACCTCAGGCATACAATATCGCTCCTGCGACTAAAGGGTTTGACCGAATGCTTGACTTAATCAGTCAACCAACCTAGAAACATTCTAAACTAAGGGATGACCCTTAATTGCTAGGTATGGAAGTAAGCACTGTGGGGGCTTGCGTCAACCTCTCGTCGATCGGATTGAACCATGAAACTCAGCACTAAAGGACGTTATGCGATGATTGCGCTGGTCGATATGGCGCAAGAGGGTCAGGATCGCCTTATTTCCTTGTCGGAAATATCCGAACGTCAAGGGATTTCATTGGCTTATCTGGAGCAACTGTTCGTTAAGCTGCGCCGTGCCGGAATTGTAGAATCAGTGCGGGGGCCGGGTGGCGGATATCGGCTTGCGGCCTCGCCAACCGAGATTCGGATTTCCGAGATTTTATGTGCGGTTGACGAAACTATGGACGCGATGACCCGCGGGGCAGGGGCGAGCGGTGGCGATCAGGATACCGATGCGCAGCAATTGACGGACAAGTTGTGGGAACGCCTGTCGGCCCACGTTTATGTTTTCCTGCACCAGACCCGTCTGAGCGACATAATTGGTGACGAGCTTGCGCCTTGTCCGGCCGTTCCGGCATTCGTGGCTGTGGTGGACGAGTTATGAACCGGGTTTATCTAGATTACAACGCGACGACCCCTTTGCGGGTTGAGGCGAAGGCCGCGATGGTGTCGGCGATGGAAGTGCTTGGCAATCCGTCGTCTGTACACGGCGAGGGGCGTGCCGCCAAGGCGGTCATCGAGACCGCTCGGCGACAGGTGGCTGACGCCACCGGCGCATCCGGCGCAGATATCATTTTCACCTCAAGTGCTACGGAGGCTTCGGCCTTGGCGCTGGCAGGGAAAGGGTATTTATGTGCCGCGGTTGAGCATGATTGCGTGACGGCGTGGACGTCCGAGACGTTACAGGCCGACAAAAACGGATATGTGCAGGTGGACGATCCGAAAAATACCAGCCTGCAACAGGTGAACAGCGAAACGGGTGTTATCCACACGTTGCCAGAAGGCATAGCGCTGTCCGACGTGGTGCAGGCATTCGGTAAAATCCCGTATGCGTTCTCGTGGAGCGGGGCGGAGCGCGCGATGATCTCGGGTCACAAATTCGGTGCACCGAAGGGCGTTGGGGCGTTAATCATTCGTAAAGGGATCGAGGTTGATGCCCGCCTTAAAGGGGGCGGTCAGGAGATGGGCCGTCGCTCCGGTACGGAAAACGTTGTCGGGATCGCGGGCATAGGGGCTGCGGCTATGGCGGCGGCGCGCGATGTTGATGCAGGGCTTTGGGGTGCGGTTGCAGATATGCGCGACTGGCTGGAAGCCTGCTTGTCGGACGCTGCCAACGATATTCAGATTTTCGGACACGATGTTGATCGCCTGCCCAACACTTCCTATTTCGCGGTTAGCGGCTGGAAGGGTGAAACGCAGGTTATGCAGATGGATTTGGCAGGCTTTGCGGTCTCGGCAGGCTCGGCCTGCTCGTCCGGCAAGGTTGTGGGCAGTAAAGTTCTGAAAGCGATGGGCTACGATGATGACACGGCCAGCAGTGCGATACGCATCTCGCTGGGGTTAGAGACAACACGGGTTGAGCTAGAACGCTTCGCCGACACATGGATTGAACACTACCGCCGTTTCAAAAAACGCGCGGCATAAAAAAGGGGAAAGACAAATGGAAGCTCTAGAAGATGTAGTTAAAGAAGGTGTTGATGCCGAAACCGTGGAAGCGGTGAAAGGTGTGGCCGGGAAGTACAAGTACGGCTTCGCGACGGATATCGAGACCGAATACGCTCCGCTCGGCCTGAACGAGGATATCGTGCGGCTGATTTCAAGCAAAAATGACGAACCTGAATGGCTGCTGGAATGGCGCCTCGATGCGTATCGTCGCTGGTTGAAGCTGGACGAGCCGGACTGGGCGATGGTTAATTACCCCAAGATCGACTTCCAGAACATCTATTATTATGCCCAACCGGTCAGCATGAAAGAAAAGCCGAAGTCCTTGGACGAGGTGGACCCGAAGTTGCTGGAAACCTATGCCAAACTGGGTATTCCACTTCGCGAGCAGGCTCTGCTAGCGGGTGTTGAAATGCCCGAAGGCGAGCGCAAGGTAGCCGTTGATGCGGTGTTTGACAGTGTTTCTGTTGGGACGACCTTCAAGGAAGAACTCGGCAGGGCCGGCGTGATTTTCTGTTCGTTCTCGGAAGCGGTGAAGGATCACCCTGAATTGGTGCGCAAATATCTGGGCACTGTAGTGCCTTCGACCGATAACTATTATGCGACATTGAACAGTGCAGTGTTTTCGGACGGCTCGTTTGTGTTTATCCCCGAAGGCGTGAAATGCCCGATGGAGCTGTCCACCTACTTCCGTATCAACGCCGAAAACACCGGCCAGTTCGAGCGCACCCTGATTATCGCCGAAAAAGGCGCGCAGGTTTCGTATCTTGAGGGCTGCACAGCGCCCCAACGCGACACCAACCAGTTGCACGCGGCAGTGGTCGAGATCATTCTGCTGGAAGATGCGGACGTAAAATATTCGACGGTACAAAACTGGTATCCGGGCGATGAAAACGGCGTTGGCGGTATTTACAACTTCGTAACCAAACGGGCGGATTGCCGTGGCGACCGTTCAAAAATCATGTGGACACAGGTCGAGACCGGCTCGGCCATCACATGGAAATACCCGTCGTGCATTCTGCGTGGAGACGACAGCCAAGGCGAGTTTTACTCCATCGCGATTGCCAACAACTACCAGCAGGCCGATACAGGCACCAAGATGATCCACCTTGGCAAACGCACCAAGTCGCGGATTGTCTCGAAAGGGATTTCGGCGGGCCATGCGCAGAACACCTATCGCGGGCTGGTGACGATGCACCCCAAAGCGACCGGATCGCGCAATTATACCCAGTGCGACAGCCTGCTTATTGGCAATAAATGCGGGGCGCACACGGTGCCCTATATCGAGGTGAAGAACAATTCCTCGCGCGTTGAGCACGAAGCCACCACATCAAAAGTGGACGACGATCAACTGTTCTACTGCTTGCAACGCGGCGTCGGCGAGGAAGAGGCCATAGCCCTGATTGTGAACGGTTTTGTTAAGGAAGTGTTGCAATCCCTGCCGATGGAATTCGCAATGGAAGCACAGAAACTGGTAGCGATCTCTCTTGAGGGGTCGGTGGGCTAAGGCTCGTCAATAGATTTAGACGGCCGAGCGCCGCATACTAAGGAAATAAAAATGCTAAAAATCAAGAACCTGAAGGCCTCGCTTGAGGACGAAGATAAACAAATCCTTAAAGGTATCGATCTGGAGATCGGTGCGGGTGAGGTGCATGCGATTATGGGGCCGAACGGGTCCGGTAAATCGACGCTGTCCTATGTGCTTTCGGGCAAGGGCGGGTATGTTGTGGACGAAGGCTCGGCCACGCTCGACGGGGCTGATCTGCTGGACATGGCACCCGAGGAACGCGCCGCGGCTGGCTTGTTCCTTGCCTTCCAGTATCCCGTGGAAATCCCGGGTGTGGGCAACATGACCTTCCTGCGCACGGCTGTGAATTCGCAACGCAAGGCGCGCGGCGAGGACGAGCTGAACGCGGCGGAATTCCTGAAACTGGTGCGGATCGAGGCTAAAAGCCTGAAGATTGATGCAGAAATGCTGAAGCGTCCGGTGAACGTCGGTTTCTCGGGTGGCGAGAAGAAGCGGAATGAAATTCTGCAAATGGCGATGCTCGCACCCAAGATGTGTATTCTGGATGAAACGGATTCCGGTCTCGATGTGGATGCGATGAAACTGGTGGCCGAAGGCGTGAATGCTATGCGTAACGGCAAGCGCTCGTTCCTGATAATTACCCACTACCAACGCCTGCTGGATCATATCAAGCCGGATGTGGTGCATATCATGGCGAACGGTCGGATCATCAAAAGCGGTGGGCCTGAGCTGGCACTGGAAGTCGAGAATAACGGCTATGCTGACCTGCTGAACGAGGTGGCGTAATGGCGCTTGCTGCAAATAAAGTAGAGGCAACGGAGGCGCTGATAGCCGCTTATCCTGCGCCTGAGGGCGAGGGGAAATGGTCCCGCGATGCACGTGCGCGTGCGCTGGAAACCTTGCGTCAAAGCGGGGCGCCGGTCCGGCGTGACGAGTATTGGAAATTCACCAATCCGGCGCGGCTGTTGGAACCTGTGAAATCTGCGACGATCATGGAAACGGATGAAGCGCCCGTGTTTGACGGTGTCGACAAGTTGTTGGTGGTGTTTGTGGACGGCGTTCTGCGGGCTGACTTATCGGATGATTTAACCATGGAGGGGGTCGAGATTGAAACGCTGGCCACTGCCATGTCCAAGGACATCCACTGGGTTGGTGACGTTTACGGTGTGCTGGAGGCGAACGGACAGAAACCTGTGCCGCGCCCATTTGCGGCGCTGAATACGGCCGTTGCGACCGAGGGGCTGGTTATTCGGGTCACCGGAAAAGCCACCAAACCGATCGCGTTCCGGTATCTGCGCTCGGGTTTGGATGCGGATGTGATGGTTCATACGGTTATCAAGCTGGAGAAGGGCGCTGATCTGACGCTTCTTGAGAACGGCTCGGGGGCTGCGCGGTTCAACAGTAGTCTTGAGGTCGAGATAGCCGATGGCGCGGCCTTCCACCATGTGCGCACGCAAGGACGTGACCACGCGCGTCTGGCTGCCACTCATATTTTTGCACGCCTTGGCAAGGAAAGCCGTTTCAAAAGCTTCACGCTGACGGTTAACGGTGCGTTAACCCGCAATGAGGCCGTGCTGGAGTTTACCGGTGACGATGCCTTTGCCACCATTTCCGGCGCAAGTGCCGGTGACGGTGCGTATCACCACGACGATACGGTGTTTGTCACCCATAACGCGCTGAACTGCGAGAGCCGTCAGGTTTTCAAGAAAGTTCTGCGCAATGGTGCGACGGGCGTATTCCAAGGTAAAATCCTTGTCTATGCACATGCGCAAAAAACCGACGGCTACCAGATTGCCCAGGGGTTGATGCTGGACGAAGACTGTACGTTCCTCGCCAAACCCGAGTTGGAGATTTACGCCGATGATGTGATTTGTTCACACGGCTCAACATGCGGGGCTGTTGATGAAGCGGCGATATTTTACCTGACTTCGCGCGGGGTTCCCAAGGCGGTGGCGCAAGACATGTTGGTGCTGGCGTTCATGGATCAAGCCATTGAGGAAATCGAGGACGAGGCGTTAGCCGAAGAAATTCGGACCCGTCTTGGTGACTGGATGGAACGGCATAGAGGTTAATATGGGCTTTATGGGCAGCGGGTTCCTACCCGAAATTATCAATGCATATGGGGGTCTTCGGACCTCCATGCGTAAACAACTAGACAAAAATCCGGGCGAGTCGGCGTTGCTGGCACTGTTAATCTTCGGCTGCTTCGTGATTTTCCTAAGCTTCCTGCCGCGTCTGCTCGCCACAGACTTGTCGCAAACGCCAGACCAAAGCATCGCGGGTGGCATCATCCTGTGGCTATTCGTTGTGATGTTCTTTTTGCCGTTGCTGATGTACGGAATTGCATGGGCCTCGCACTTTATCGCCAGACCTTTCGGGGCGACTAACGGTAATAAAAACGCGCGTCATGCGTTGTTTTGGGGGCTTGCCGTCCTTAGTCCGGTCCTGATTACCAAAGCGATGCTGGCTAGCGTGTTTATCCAAATAGGTGGCGATTTGGGGCAGAATATGTTG
>CAKZNY010000045.1 GCA_937132145.1 uncultured Paracoccaceae bacterium
CCTTTCCAGAATTCACTGGCGACAATGCAGTTGACAGGTGCCGGCGTAATAGCTGCACTTGAAAACGGTGTTAGTCAGGTGGAAGATGGCGCAGGCCGTTTCCCGCAGGTTGCCGGTCTTAGGTTCACGTTCGATACTTCGGTCGCGCCAAACGAGGGGCGCGTTAGCGATGTTCTCGTTCGGGACGGGGACAACTGGGTTCCGATTGATCCTGATGCCATCTACGGCGTTGTGACCAACAACTACATGCGCTCGGGTGGGGACGGATATAAGATTTTCGCGAGCGAGGGCATGAACGCCTATGATTATGGCCCTGGCCTGGAAGATGTTGTTGCCGATTACATGGCAGCTGGTGGAGCGTATACGCCTTACTTAGACGGGCGTATTTCCCAAAAATAAGGGAATCATTAACCGATAAGAAAGGCGCGGGGAAACAACCTCGCGCCTTTTGCATTTTGCGAATTACTCGCAAAAGGATATAAATATTTTTACCCTTTGGTCTAATAAGCATATTTTTTTCGCATTTTAGCAATAATCTATTTGATCTGTCGCCTAACGGACATAGAATCAACCAAAGCTTTAATAACTAGGTCGCACCTGAAGTGATTGGTGTAGCGGATAGACTGTTACCAGTGAGCGAGTAAATAGTAGCTGATGCAAAAAGACGCGATGTCTGTCAGCCTTGTATGAGGCGGCAAGATTGTTATGCTCTTTACGTGTTAGAAACATTCGACGGGGGGTACGGTGTTCATATTGGTTGGGCATTCCCGGTTTCGCCGGCGGCAATATTATACTAAATGGCGTGTTCAACACCCATTCACTTCAGGAACAAATTGATAGCGATAGACTATGACTAACCGGATACACGCATAATGGAAGTTAGTGAAAGATTTCCGCAGATGATGAAGGCGGATATATTATCTGGCCTTTCGAAAAAATTCCGTAAAGATTTCATCAATCATTGCACCGTATTAAATTACGACTGCCCGACGCATATACTTGTGCAGGGCGAGCACTCGCCGGGCATGTTTTTGATTGCCAGTGGCAACGTCGAAATCCTTTATTTGGGCGAAGATGGCAACCAAACCTTTTTAGCACGCGCAGGTGTCGGGGCCATTGTCGGGGAAACCGAGGCGATCTCGGAACAGTTATGCGCCGCCACGGCCGAGACTATGGCAAATACTACGTTGCTGTTTTGCTCCAAAAAACTGCTGGTCGAGGCGTTGGGAACTGTTAAATTCGTCAAGAACCTGATGAAGATTTTTCACGGGCATTTGTTGCAGTCGAATTATTTCAAGCTGGTTGACCGGAACTCGCCGGTTGATCACAGGTTATGCGCGTATCTTCTGATGTTCTCTGAACGCAATAGCACGATTTATGATTCACAGACGTATCTTGCAGGTGTGGTCGGTTGCTCGCGCCAAACGGTCAATAAAGAACTCGGCGCACTGCGCGACAAGGGTTTGATTTCGGTCGAAAAAGGCGTAATCGAAATTCTGGACCGTGAAAATCTGGAAGCTTTTCTGTCAGCTTAACGCTTTGTGCATATGCCGATAGTTATCCATTTAGCTAGAAATAAAATCATAAATTCTCGATTTTGGACATTTTAATGCCCCAATTAGCGCATATATAAGATTCGTTGGCGGATGCTGGCGTATTAGTGCACCGAGTAACTAGTACGGATCCGTCAACACCGTGGCGTGTGAAATCGGGTATTTGTTACGATATCACGAGCCCGCTGGCAACAGGACCCGCCCCTGAACGCCAGCTACTACTTACTGGCGTAATAAATAGCGCCGATAGCTGCTGCAACAATGGCAGCAGTTATCACCGCGAACGCAATTTTCCAGACGGAATAGGGGCGTTCGCCCTTTACGCTTCCGCTCTGGGCATTCACCACAAAGCGAAACGTCTTGCCGCGGTATTTATAGGCCGCCAGCCAAATAGGCAGCAGCACGTGCTTGAACGTCACATCCTTGATTGTTGTATCCAGATTGGTGATCCGCTGGCGATCACCGCCGATGTCGAATTTCACGTCGCGCACAATCCGGCGATCCATAATCGCGCGGGCCTCGGTATAGCCATCCTCCAGATCAACCGAATACCCCTCGGCGCGGAATCCGGCCAGATATTCGGCGTTATACGGCTCCAACGCGGCTAGATCCCAAGGGGCCAAAGCGTCGGTGTATTTCTTTGGCAGGCTGGTTGAGGCAAGCACCAGAATGTCATCAAAGAACCGGGCCACGCGCCCGCTAACAGGCATCCAGCGGATTTTCTGAACCTGCTGCGTCTGTGTCTGTGATTTTCCATTCACCATCACCCGAACCGTGCGAGTCACATAATATATCGTGCCACGTTGCCCCGAATACCGGCTTTTGGTGTCGGCATCATAAGTCCAGTAGGGCACATAAATGCCCTGCATTTTGCGACCGGCGCGGGCATATTTTTTCAAGCCGTTGGGGGCGAACCACAGCTTGCCCAACCATTCGTTCATTACAACGCGGCTTTGCTTTTCGGACAGGGCGAAGGGTATCACGCCGCGCGGTTTAATGTGGCGGTGCGTGCCTGTACCAATCACCACAGGGGTGGCGCAGAAGGGGCACTCGGTGGCGTGGTCGTTTTCAAGAAATTCCACCTGTGCACCGCAGCTTTCGCATTTGGTTACACGGACTTCTTCCATTTCGGCTTCGCTTCCGGCCACCGACAGCGCCGCCTTGAAGTCCATTTCCTTGATCGCACCGCTTGTCCATGGGTTTACGTCAATGGCCTCGCTTGCGCCGCAATGGTCGCAGCTTAGGGCGCTCAATGTGGGGTCAAAACGCATATCGGCCCCGCAGACTTCACAGGGGAAACTGTGCTGTTCGGTCATGGCATTACCTTATGCAGCGGGTGGGGGCGGTGGCATCACGGTGAACAACTGCGCCAATTCGTTGATGTCGTTGGCTTTGATCCAACCATCTTGTCCCGCCGTCCAAACAAGGGATGCCCGCGTGAAGGCGCCATCCCCCGCCATGCGACCAAGACTGGCCCGCGAAAACGGCCCCGTTGTCGCGCCGTTCGCGGTGATATGCCAAACCTTTTCAACAAGCGGCGGTGGTGGAGGCGGCGCAACAACAGCAGGTTGGCCAAATCCTTGTGCCATCTGTCCTGCCATCGCCATGCCCAACCCCATGCCAAGACCTTCGCCCATGCCGCCACCGGCAGGGTTGGCGGCCGCCGCAGTCATCGCCTCGGCTGCCGAGAATTGGGTGTAACGGCCAAGATCACCGACAATCCCCATAGAGGTCCGCTTGTCCATCGCCGCCTCGACCGCTGTCGGAAGCGAGATATTTTCAATGTAAAAGGCCGGCATTTCGATGCCGAACTCGGCCAACTCGGGGCTGACCTTGGCGGCGATCAGTTTGCCGAGGTCAATCATATTCGCCGCCATATCCAGAACCGGAATGCCACTGGACGCAATCGCTACGGATGCCCGCGCGACGATGTTGTTGCGGATTTGGTAAGATATCTCGTCGGTTGTAAACTCGCCGTCGGTCCCGACCACTTCGCGCAGGAATTGTGCGGGGTCCGAAACGCGGATCGTATAGGTGCCATATGCACGGATGCGCACAGGGCCGAATTCCGGATCTCGGCACATGATCGGATTTTTCGTACCCCATTTCAGGTCTTGGAAACGGGTGGTGTTAACGAAATATATTTCCGATTTGAACGGGCTTTCAAAGCCGTGATCCCAGTGCTGCAACGTGGTCATGACCGGCATGTTGTTGGTTTCCAGCATATACATGCCGGGCGTGAAGACATCGGCCAATTGTCCTTCGTGGATAAACACGGCGGCTTGGCCTTCGCGGACCGTTAGCTTGGCCCCGTATTTTATCTCGTGATTTTCCCGCTCGAACCGCCAAACGATGGTGTCGTCGGTATCGTCCGTGTGGTGGATTACGTCAATAAATTCGTCGGTTAAAAAGTCGAAAATACCCATCTACTTCTCCAAAATACGTTTTTCCTAGCGAACCGCGTCGCGTGAAATGGCGGGCAGCAGGGGGATTACTTCATAACTTTCCATACCTGCTTTCAGGCGTGGATCATACAGCATTCGCAGCAAAATTTCGTCGTGCCGCGTCAGGAATGCGAATTCTTCGTCGTCGTTGAAAATCGAGGGGCGGGCATCAGGGCTGTCGTTCGTTAACCCCATCGCTTGCGCCATTTCTTCGTGGATGCAGGATTTGCGCATAAAATCGCTGTGCTCGGATTTTATCAGGATCAATACGTTACCATAAACCCCCTTCTGGCCCGGTTTGGTGAAGGCGAACGCGGCGCAAAATATATTGCGCGGGCTGTTGCGGAAGGCATCAACCACGGCGGGGCTGATGTCGCGCAGAATTGTGGGCAGGGTCTTGGCAAACTCGACCTGTTCGCCCTCATTCAGGAACAGTACCAGAAAGTTGGCGTTCGCTACCGAGGATGTCCGCATGTCGAGGTTCGTCAGCCGTGCAAGCCGGCGGGTGAATTTGAAAACCTCGTTGTTGTTAAGACGGGCAGCACTTTGCGACGTGCTCGGACCATTTATCGTGGCGACGCGCACGGGGCCTTCCCAGCGGCGCAAAAAGGTTTTGGACTGGCCTGCAACGAAACGCCCACCAGAAATCCGGTATTCATTACGAAGGGCGATTTGCTCGAAATCCTGCACCAGATCACCATAGCTGAACGGGGCATCCTTGGGGCTGACCTCGGTTCGCATTTTGCCAAGGTTAAGCAAGCTTACCTCGGCGGCGGCGTATATACGTTGTAGCTCGGATTCTGTGTCGGAGGGGGCAACGGGATACGGCGCGGCGCAGCCTGCAACAAACAGAATTGGCGCAATCAGGTATATGCGGCGTAGGATGTTCATATCTGCCTTCGGTTTGCTCGCCCACGCATCAGGTTGCGTGGGCCGAATGTATCAATCATTAACGCTTTGGCCAACAGAAACTCCAGCACCTGTCGCCTTGATTTTAGCGGCGGCGAGCGTGTCTTTCAGCGCCGCTTCCATGACCTTCAGTTCTTTCTCGGCCTCGGCACGCTTGGTTTTGCCTGCATCTGCAATCCGCAAGCTGTCCTCGATGGTTTCAATCAGATCGGCGTTGGCCTGCTTGATCGCCTCGATATCAAAAGCGCCACGCTCCATTTCTTCGCGGATAACCTTGTTCGCCTGCTTCAGATTGCGCGCGTTGGATTTCAACAGCTCGTTGGTCAAATCATTGGCGTCATGCACCACTTCCGCCGCCTCGCGTGATCGGTGGATGGTGACGGCCTGCGCCAGCTGGGTTTCCCAAAGCGGCACGGTATTCACCAACGTCGAGTTGATTTTCCGCACCAAAGACTTGTCGTTTTCCTGCACCAAACGGATGGAGGGCAGGGATTGCATCGTCACCTGTCGCGTAAGTTTCAGATCATGCACCCGACGTTCCAGATCATCACGCGCAGCCCGCATATCCCGCAGTTCTTGCGCAAGGATCACCCCGTCACCTTCCGGCGCGCCCGCCACGGTTTTGTCCATCGCGGGTATGTCGATTTTATCCAGCAGGCGGATTTTCTCTTCGCCTGCTGCAATATAAAGCGCCAGCTCGTCGTAAAAATCGAGGGTCTTTTCATAAAGCATATCCAGCGATTTGATGTCTTTCAGCAGGATCGTCTCATGGCCCAGTAGCTCGTCGGTGATGTCGTCGATCTGGCCTTGAACGTCTTCATATTTCGCCATAAACGCCGCCAATGGCTGGGCTTTACCTAACAAGCGCTCCCACCAACTTAGCTTGCGGTTGGGGTCCAACTCGCTGATCGAGAAGCCACGGATGGACGTAACCATATCGCGCAGGCTGTTGCCGGCGGGGCCGACATCCTTGTTGCGAACGCCCGCCAGCATCTGTTGCGAAATGACTTGCAGTTCGGCTTGAGCGCTGGAGCCGAAACGGATGATGGATTGCGTGTCCCCCATGTCCAGTTCCGCCATGCGGGTTTCAATCGCGGCCTTTTCCTTCGTGCTGGCCGCATCGATTTCGATCAACGCGCTCTTGGCTTCAGGCAGTGAAGCGGCGGTAATGGCCTCGGCGTCTTTTACGGCGGTTGCGGCTTTGGCGCGGATTTCGTCAGACATAATGTGCCTCCTCGGTTAACGGGTTTTTAACCCTTCTTGTTGTAATCTGTCACGCAGCACTTCTATTTCGATGTCCAGATCCTGACGGTCATCAAGCGATAACGTTTCGCGGTGCGCATTAAAGCTGGCTTCCAGATCGCTGATTAATGCCACATAATCATCGCGGGCCTTGGTCGATCTGTTGCGGGCATATAGATCGGCGAACTTGACCGTCGCATCGCGAGCACCGGTCAGATACACGCCCAGAAATTTGCGGGCGCGGGTTAAGTCGCGCGGATCACTTTCGACTGCGCGGAAAACTTCGCGAACGGATGCACCCAGGCGCTCTATCCGGGCCTCAAGCGCGCGGTCACCAAAACGGGCGGCGGCGGCGTTTAGTTCGGCCAAAGTGACCTCGGCTTTCTTGAGGGCCTTGGCCGCGCGTTCGTTATCAAAAGCGTCATGGCCGGACATGCCCTTCTTTTTCATAGGGTCCAGACCGAAGGAAAATACATGTGCACAGGTGGCCAACGCGCCGAAAATTATGGCGCTGATTATCGGTTGCCCCCATCCCAGCGCGGCGGCCGTGAACACACCGATACCACAAAGTGCTGCGGCAAATGCCTTGCGCGGTATTGCCGGAGGGCGGGCGATCTTGCGAGCCTCGAATTCCGCTTCGGCTTTCATACCTTCGCGCAGCAACCATGCGGATAAAATCAGGATGGATAACGCCCCGAATTCGCCAATCATGCCAAGGGCGTCCCCTGCTCGTAGCTCGCCAATTCCGCTGAATAACAGGGGGAGGGGGGCGAGAAACAACAGGTTTGCTCGTAAGTAAGACGGGGCCACGCGGCGGCCACGAAAGGCGTTTACAGGGGTCGCGTCCTTTCCCGAGGGCGCATCGCTTGGGCTGTATTTGCCACCAAATCGTTTGCTCATAGGGAAATCCCGTCACCAAATGCACCAGCCGCGACGGTCCATATTACGGCTATGAGGACCACAAAAGCTATCCATTGTAAGGTGTTAGCGGACAATTGCCCCTCCGGTCCTGATCAGCGTAACGCTTTGTTAACCTGTAATATATTACCTGCAACCTGTGCTTTCCAGTGTGGAAAGTCCAGACAGTGATAACCCTCTGAAAACTTGGGGAAAACAGGTTGCGGTAACCGGCGTTTTTTGCGTTTATGGGCTGCCAAGTCGCGTGTTTTGTTTTAATTGCGCCAATTCGTCACATCTGCTACAGTTCGCTTTGTTACAAGCCCGACAGGTTCGTTTGGGCAGACACTACGGAGGAATAGTCAGAGATGGCAAAAGGAACTGTTAAATGGTTTAACGCCGAAAAAGGTTTCGGTTTTATCCAACCCGAAGATGGCGGCAAAGATATTTTCGTCCACATCACGGCGCTTCAAGAAGCTGGACTTCAAAGTTTGCAGGACGATCAACCGATCGAATATGAAATGGTCGAAGGACGCGACGGGCGTCAAAGTGCGGGTGAACTAAAAGTTTAATACCGAAAATTGAAAAGCCCCGCAATAACGGGGCTTTTTTATCTTAGCGACCGATAGAAATCCGGGGTCCAGCGGCAGGCAAAGCCATCGCCGTCCGGATCTAGATTGAGCGGGTCTTTTTCAGGACCATCGTTGGCAAGAAAGTACCGCTGGGCGTCGTCTGCTGTCTCGAATTTTTTGCACTCGACAGCCGAGAAGCGGGCTTTGATGAGCGGGCGACGGTACAGGTTTTCACCGACTTCATTGGTTGTTTCACGCGCATAAAGCGCGATATTTACGCCTGCCACGATTTCGGGCAGGGCACCCGGTTCGATAATCACATACTGTGCACGTGCTTCGGCCAGAAAGATTGCGGCTTTGTCGCGGTCGATTTTCTGTTGCTCTTGCGAGGTGATGTTCAGGTTTAGCGTTCCGTCATCCGTGCTGATTTGCAAGGGGTCACTAGCTTCGGTTTCTGGTTCCTCGGTGGTGGTTTGGGTTGCTACCACCTCGGTTTCCGGCTCGATTTCTGCCTCGACCGCTTCGCCTTCGACAATCGCAGCCTCGACGGCTTCGCTTAGGGCCGCGGTCGTATCGGGTTCGTCGCTTGCAACTGGAACCAGTACGATGGGTTCCTCTATTACTATCCTGGGTTCGATCACATCGAAATACCCCACGCCCCCGACAGGCTCGTTAGCGCATGCGGAGAGTGTCAGTCCAGCAAGCAGCAAAGCAGATTTTTTGAGCATGGAGTATCCCTCGGGTATGAATTCACCACCACTTAGCAGGTTTTGCATCAAATCCGCTAGCCTGTTCGAGAGCATAGGCGGTATTCAGCATATCGGCCTCGCCCCACGGCTGGCCGATCAGCTGCAACCCCAGCGGCAAACCTTGATGATCGAGGCCCGCAGGCACCGAAATGCCCGGTAATCCGGCGAGGTTTACCGTAACCGTAAAGACATCGTTAAGGTACATCTTGATCGGGTCGGCGTTTTCCATTTCACCCAACCCGAAGGCGGCGCTGGGGGTGGCGGGTGTCAGGATTTGGTCGATGCCGTCGGCGAAAACCTTGTCGAAATCCTGTTTGATCAACGTGCGAACTTTCTGGGCTCGGATATAATACGCATCGTAGAAACCAGCCGACAAAACATATGCGCCGATCATGATGCGACGCTGGACTTCCGGTCCAAACCCCTCCGCGCGGGTGCGCTCATACATGTCGTCGATGCCTTCACCCGCAACGATCTTGGCGCGAAGACCGTATTTTACGCCGTCGTAACGGGACAGGTTCGAGGATGCCTCGGCTGGCGCAATCACATAGTATGCGGGCAGGGCGTATTTGGTGTGGGGTAGCGAGATATCAACGATCTCGGCTCCGGCGGCTTTCAGCTTTTCAGCGCCCTCGGCCCACAGAGCTTCGATTTCCGCAGGCATACCGTCAACGCGGTATTCTTTCGGGATGCCGATTTTCTTGCCCCGAATGTCGCCGGTTAGCGCCGCCTCGAAATTGGGCACAGCCAGATCGGCAGAGGTGGAATCTTTGGGGTCGTGGCCGGACATGGCTTCCAGCATGATCGCGCTATCGCGGACGGTTTTGACCATCGGTCCGGCCTGATCTAACGAGGACGCAAACGCGATCACGCCCCAGCGCGAGCAACGACCGTAGGTTGGTTTAACGCCAACGATACCGGTGAAAGCCGCAGGTTGGCGAATGGAACCACCCGTGTCTGTTCCGGTTGCACCAAGGCATAAATCAGCCGAAACCGCCGCCGCAGACCCACCGGACGAACCACCCGGTGTCAGGGCTGTATCTTCATTGCCACGACGCCACGGGCTGGTGACGGGGCCATAATAAGATGTCTCGTTCGAGGACCCCATGGCGAATTCGTCCATGTTCATTTTGCCGAGCATCACCGAACCTGCATCCCAAAGTTTGGCCGTGATCGTGCTTTCGTACTTGGGCTTGAACCCGTCGAGGATGTGGCTGCCAGCTTGTGTCTGGATATCCTCGGTGCAGAACAAATCCTTGATGCCCAGCGGAATGCCACACATATCGGGCGCGCCGCCTGCCTGAATGCGAACGTCGGCTGCGGCGGCTTGCGCCAGCGCTTTCTCGGGCGTTTTGGTGGAAAACGCATTCAGCGTATCAGCCGCGTCAATCGCATCCAGATAGCTTTGCGTCAGTTCAACCGAGGTAAGATCGCCTGCACGCATGGCATCGCGCGCACTGGCAATTGTGATTTTGGAAAGATCAGTCATGGCTTACTCCACCACTTTGGGAACGGCGAAAAAACCTTCGCGCGTGTCAGGGGCATTGGCCAG
>CAKZNY010000046.1 GCA_937132145.1 uncultured Paracoccaceae bacterium
AGCCGTATATCGCCATTCCCTTGTGACTTTAGTTCAGCACTGTGCGCTTCGGATCTGCATCTAATGGGCATCTGCATGAGGCAGCATTAAGCGCGATCAAAACTGCTAAGGCCAGATAGTAAGAGCGTCGTGTAGGGAAATAATGAATATCAATATGGTGGCCCTATCATAAAAAAAAAAAGCAGTCTGTACGCATAATAAGTAAGGACCGTCAGAAAACCCGCGGTCATAGCCATGCTGAGAACGTCTAGAATGCGTTGCACGACGGGCGGCACGAGATTGTAAATAATGTCGATACGGATGTTTGCGCGCGAGAGCAGGGCATACGAAAACGCGCCGGCAGTCGAGATGGCAAAAACATATCCGGATATTTCATCGGCACCGGCAATCGATATGTTCAGAAGCTTTCGGGTCAAGACGTCGTACGTCACCAGACATGCAGCCGCCAGAAGCGACCACCCGCCGACTTGTACGATTCCGTTAACGGATTTCGTTAAAATACCAATCATATGTCTCGTCCCGAGTGTACTGGAAGAAAATAGGGTCGGGCATGTTTTACACGCCCGACCCGGAGTTCAGGTGGCCTAATTGGCCTTCGCAGTCATGTTAAGAACCTGACCAACCGTAGCATTCCAGTTGGCAGCGCACTCTTCACCACAACGTTTTGCCCAACGTGCCAGAATAACATCGGTGGCTATCACGTCGCGGGTTGCAAGGTCTTCGGCGCTAGGCGTAACCAGCGTCATGCCGCCAAGTGGTGCATCCGGACCCAGAGGACAGGAATCGCTTGTCAGACAAGCGATGGCCACTTCGTCTTCCAGTGCGGTTTCTTCCCACATACGCTCGGTCAATGCATCAAGACGCTCGGTCAGATCTGCTTGTTGATCGGCCGACATGGAATTCCATTTGTCCATATTCATCGCACCAAAGGCAAGGCCCCAACCTACACGCATAGTGTAGACGTAATTGGCTGCCTGATACCATTTTGCGGAGTAACCGGACATTGTGCCAGTGATACCACAATCAACAACGCCTTTTTCCAGCGCCGGAACAACCTCGCCAAACGACACGGTTACCGATGTCCCGCCAACGCCCTCGACGAAATCACCAAGTGTTGTCGCATAGACGCGGATCTTCTTGCCTTTCAGGTCAGCCAGGCTTTTGATTTCAGATTTACAGAACAGAACCTGACTGGGGAACGGATAAAGTTGAAGAAGTTTGGCGTTGTAGATTTCCTCGAACGACTTGGCCAGCGTCGGGAAATAGGCATCGGCAACCGCGCGTTCGGTTTCGATGTCCTGAGTAACCGAGGAAAGATCGCCGCCTTCAAATATGGCATCCTCAGCCGCAACATAGCTGGGCAGACCATAGGCATAATCGAATACACCTGATTTCAGCAGGCGCATGATTTCGAAACCCGACAGGCCGTATTCGGAGTAGGAACCGATGTTCGAAATAATCGACCCTTCGGTTGCCTTGGTCAAACCACGCCAGAACGGTGCTTCGCGTTCGGTGTAGTTTGTCATGCTGCTCCAAGTGCCAATGACGCTGATCTGGGTTGTGTCTTGAGCCAGCGATGGCAGCGCACCTGTCGATACGATGGCAGTGGCTAACGCAGCCGCTCCTACCAGTTTAAATTTTGTTAACATTTCGTTACCTCCCGTAACAGTTTCGGCCTCTCGGGCCCTTACTTTCGACTTTCAAGAGCGCCCAGCGTCTACCCCCCGTATATCAGTGATTAGCATTCGCCCGGGCGCGTGGGTTATGCAAATGGGGGGGCGTGCATTTCGAACTGCGGTTTGTGGCGTTACACCACAAGCCCAGAAAACCGGAATCTCGTCGTCGTGAATTTCAGGAACCTCACCCCAGTCGGGTTTGGCTAGATCGACGATACCGATTGCCGAGGCGTCCCCAAAATGAACAGGCGTTCCATGGGCCTGATGAAATCTGCTTGTAATCTCGACGGCCCGGATTGCATCGCTGGGCGTTAATGGCCGCATCGATACAACCATGCCGCCGGAAAACGGACCTGCGGCGGTTGTCGGGATGTTTGTTTGATACATCGCGACAGTTTTATTTTGCTCGATATGGCGCATATTAATACCTTCGGACATCAAAGCTTCCTCGAAAGAAAACGAGCAACCAAGGACGAATGTCACAAAATCATCGCGCCACAGGTCGACGATATCTGTAACCTGCTCGATAAGCTCGCCGTCCCTGTAGACGTTATAAAGTGATATGTCCGTGCGAATATCCACGTCCTGTCCCAATGTCGGTAAACGTGGATTGCCCGTGTCCGACACTCCGATCAATGGGCAAGGTTTCGGGTTTCTCTGGCAAAAACGGAAAAAGTCCATGGCATGGTCAGCCGGTAGAATGACTATGTTTCCCTGAAGATACCCCAGAGAGACCCCCGCCGTATGTTCGTTCAGCCGGTTTGCCCGTATCATCGCGCGAATCTCGATCGGCAGCGCCCCGCGCAACCCTTCTGCTACACTCGAAGCGATAGCATTCCGATCAGATGCGTCCTTTTTCAACTGGATATCCGACATCGTAGTTTTCTCTTCGTTCGACCGCAGAGCGGGGTTGCATTAACTATTTTCAAATAGTTGACACATGGTCAGGATTAAATCCAATTGATAAATTATGGGTACAGCGATCAATTTTATTTATCACTGTCTTGTCCAAACTCGGTGGCGGCGGTGGTTGCCAGATCAATGATCTTGGCCGTAAGCACGTTGTGCGGCGTCCGCGAATGCGAGGCCGTAAACACGAGGTCCGAGGGTTGCCACGAGCTGGAAATAATTTCGAGCTCTCCTTTTTCCAGCTCGTCAACGATACACGCGACAGGCAACATGGCGACGCCAACCCCGTCTATTGCCATGCGCTTGCAAGCGTAAAGAGACGAGGACGGGAATATGCGCGCAGGCTCATCCATGACTTCGCGAAGGTAGCTCTGCACTTCGGCGTAGGGTCTGGTATTTCGTGCGTAAGTTATGATGGATTTTCGGGCGATCTGCTTTATCGAGACACCATTTCTGGGCAGTTTAAGCTTCGGACTAGCGGCCCAGACCAGCGGATAGGCGCATAAATACGTGTTTTCGACATTGAAATCCGACACCGGCCCCAACAAAAACGCCAGATCCAGTGATCTGGTTATAAGCTCATTTCGTAAACTTGTTGTCACGTCGACCGTGATCTCGATGTCAATCAGGGGGAATTTGTGATGCACGCGACTCAGGAAATCTGACAGCCAAGTATGAACGATGGTCTCGGAAACGCCGAGACGCAGCACACCGGAGAGGGTCTCTGGCGTCCTGACTTGTTCTTTTAACTGGTCGGACATCGACAAGATTTTCTCCGCATACGGAAGAATTTTATGACCCACGGCAGTAAGTGCGATTGAGCCACTGCGACGCTCGAACAGCTTGTTTCCAAGACTTTCCTCCAGGGCTGCAATGCGTGCAGAAACCGAAGGTTGGGTCGTGCATAACCGGTCAGCAGCTTTACGAAAGCTTTTGAAGGTCGCGACCCAGATAAAAGTTTCGAGCTGTTTAAGGTTCATGGCTCGCCTTTGCTACAAAATCGCACTCGCGCGATCGGAATTATCTTAAACGATCCGGGGACAGATCAGATTTTTTTAGCCCCGCTGCTGTCAGGTCCTCGGGCAACTCGCCTGTCTTAATCAATGATACCACCGCGCGCGCAATCGCAGGGGCGGTCTGTATGCCGTAGCCTCCCTGACCTGCGAGCCAGAAAAAACCGCTAGCGCCGCCATCCAAGCCAACAACAGGCGTTTTATCGGGTAGAAAATTGCGCAGACCCGCCCATTTATTGTTAATGCGGCGGACCTGCAAATTGGTAGCTGTCATCAAGCGGTCTATGGCGATGGCAATATCAAGTTCTTCGGGTTGCGCATCGCACGGGGGGGACAGCGTTTCGTCAGCAGGAGACGCCAGAATCTGGCCAGCGTCGGGTTTGAAATAAAACTCTTCGTCGATGTCGATAGTCAGCGGCCACGATGAAATGTCAACGCCGTGCGGCGCATCGAAGGTAACGACTGTCCGTCGTTTTGGCAGCAGGCCGATCGGGCGCACTCCCGCCATTTTTGCAATCACATCGCACCACGCACCCGCTGCATTGATGATGATCGGGGCGCAGAACTCGCCAGCTTTGGTCAGGATTTTCCACATGCCGTCGTTGTACGAAATCTCGAAAACTTCGGCGTTCGTGACCACGCGCCCCCCCCTTGCCCGCAGATCTTTAAGATAACCACTGTGGAGGCTGTGGACGTCTATGTCCTGCGCGTCCGGCTCGAATATAGCGCCGGCCACGTACTCAGGGTCTAGTGAAGGGTTGATTTTCACCGCTTCTGCACCGCTTATTCGCTGGATAGAGGAAACGATCACCGCCTTCATCGCCGCGTCGAGATGGTCCAGTTGGTCAACGCGCGCGATAAACAACGCACCACGTTGGGTCAGAATCGGATGATCGACAAAACCGTCTGGCGGATTAGTCAGAAAATCGCGACTGGCCACAGTCAGAATCCGGATTTCACGGTTTCCGTAGTTCTGGGTGTATATCGCCGCCGAGCGGCCGGTGGTGTGGTATCCCGGCTGATTTTCGCGTTCCAGCACTATAACACGAGCGGAATCGGCCAGTTCATACGCAGCAGATGCTCCTGCAATTCCGGCACCAATCACAAGGATGTCACAGTGTTCCATTTATTACTTTCATCAGCGTTTCTATGATAGAGCCCATATTCGAGTCGGACTAGTCATAACAATTTTCATATGATAAATTAATTTTATCATTTTAAAACCGTTTTGTTGAGATTATAACGATTTTAGAAATTACACTGCGCGAATAACGTTTTATAAATGGGAAGTCGAGGTCGTTAATGCCATCAAATACCAAGTCCGTAAGAGACGGGTTCGCAACACGCCTGCGTCAACTGCGAAAAGAAAACGGGTGGACCCTCAAACAGGTTAGTAAAATGACCGGACTGGCAATTTCGACATTGTCCAAGGTTGAAAACAGCCAGACTTCCTTGACGTATGACAACCTTTTGAAACTTGCCGACGGGCTTGATGTAAATATTTCCGAGCTGTTGGCGTCTGATAATGTTCCGGTACGAACTGGGCGTCGCGCAATCACCAGATTGGGGGAGGCAAAGCAGCAGATTACTCCGAACTATAGCTATCAATATCACAGCTCGGATCTGCTCGGCGCCCTTATGGTCCCTATTATTGTTGAGGTAAAGGCGCGCTCGATAGCAGATTTTGGTGAATTGCTTCGTCATTCAGGCGAAGAATTCATTTATGTTGTCAAAGGTAAAATCGAAGTCCACACCGAGTTTTATGGCCCTGTAACCCTTGTCGAGGGCGAGAGTATTTACCTCGATCGCACGATGGCGCATGCGTATATTTCTGTGGGT
>CAKZNY010000047.1 GCA_937132145.1 uncultured Paracoccaceae bacterium
CTTCTCGGCCAGCCAATCCAACATGGGGCCCGAGCCATATGCCGTATCCACTGCCCGACAGGTGAATGCGAAGCAATCACCGAAAGGGGGCGATTAGGCGTTCGGGCATAAGGCCGTGCACCTTTTGCACTCGGTCAATCATGGTTTTGACGGCCCCGACCTCGGCTTGCCGAATGGACCGTGTGGCTTCAACATCCATGATCACGGCATTGTCGGTATCGATCAGATAGTTCGTCGAATACGCAAAGTACGCAGGGCCACCGCGTGCGCCGGTCTGTTACCGGCAGGTGATTGCATGCAATCACTGAGAGGCATTGGGATGCCGGATCTGAGTGCGAGATAAACTTGGGGATAACGGGACTGGCTGCGCCAAAAGCAGCGTCATCAAGTGTTTCCAGATATTCCCGAACCGCGCGTGGTGCATCATCTGGATCAATCTCCTCGGGGTTCCAGTCCGCCTTCGGTGTGGAGTTTTGACGGTTTGCGTCAGCGGCAATGATGCTCGCGTCAGCCGCATAACGCTGGCCACTTGCCAGCCCTGCTTCGATGCATTGAGCGACGACCGTTTCAAACACATGCCTGAGCATATCGCTATCACGAAACCTGCCATGTCTGTTTTTTGAGAAGGTCGAATGATCAGGGATTGGATCGGTCAAATCAAGCTTGCAAAACCAGCGGTACGCCAGATTGAGATGAACCTCGTCACACAGCCGCCGTTCGGACCGGATGCCCATGATATATCCGACCAACAACATGCGCATCATCAGTTCCGGATCAACCGAAGGGCGGCCGGTTGAACTGTAAAACTTGGTCAGATGCTTGCGAACACCTGATAAGTCGATTACGCCGTCAATTGCTCGCAAGACGTGATCAAGCGGAACATGGTCCTCAATAGAAAATTCATAAAACAACGCGCCTTGTGCTTCTTGTTTTGGACCCATCATCGTCAGTATTCCCCTATATCAATAAGGAGATTGAATCAGCCAAACGCACCTAAATCAAGTGGAGTTTTTCAACAGAATAGTCCCAAATCAAACTCATATGTCCGATAACGTAAACTCTCAAAAGTTCATGACAGGAGAAGCAGGGTTCACCGCAACCCATCCTCTTGCGCCGCCGCCTCCATATCTTCCCGCACCGTCTCGATCTCTGCCTTCAGGGCCTCATACTCCCGAATTTTGCGGGCCAGAAACCGCCCGGTCAGGGCTGTTTTTTCGGCAATTCCCTTGGGCGTCAGAAGATACACATATTTCCGCTTGTCTTTCGCTTCCTGAAAATTGCGCATCTTGATGAAGCCTTTGTCAACCAGTGCGTTCAAGCAGTAATTTACGCCACCGAGGCTGATGTCGAGGGTTTTTGCGATGCCGCGCTGGCTGCTGGCGGGGTTTTCCTGTAGTAGGCGCAGGATCCGAAATTGTACGTCCTCCGCTCTGATCTGGTTTTTGTTAGGCATAGGCACCCGATGCTGTGTGGAGTTTACGGGAAGTCACGGCTACCGCATGGAAGCTCACCTTGATGAGCCTCTGGGGCAAGTTTGATAGCGATGTGTCAGAACCAATCAACATAATAGTCCAAGATTGAACAGTTAGCTAATTCCCGCTTCGGGAGCAACCCCCCCCAAACCACTTTCAGGTTAATATCTTGCGCGGCCGCAGGTCACGGGCAGCACCGCGCCGGTTTTTCCGGGTTCATTCTGCCGCCTGGGCAGGGAGAGGGGGGCTTGATCGGCGGGGAAGCTTTCAGGTTGCGCCCCGGGGTCGCTTGATCTCGCTGGTCTGATCGATTAGCACCCTCCGCAATCGGTAACCTGCTGTGCCACCTTGGCGAAAGCTGCTACCGCCGCCAATCCTGAAGGCCGACGATGCGGTGAAAATCTCCGGCGGGCCCTTCGCCGAGTTCATTACCACCGTCGAGAAAATCAGCCCGGACCAGCGGGTCTGGGTGCTGCTGGATATGATGGGCCGGACGGCCCGCGTGGCGGCACATTGCAGGTGGTGTGAGGGGGGGCAGTCATGTCGGGCCGCGTGCTCCAGCGACGTGCGCTTCTGGAGCTGTTCCGCGGCATATCCGACGAGCAGCAGGACGCTTTTTCCAAGCAACCGTTGCGCTGGCGCAACCGGTGAGTCGGGAGGAAGGCAACCAGAAGAAACGGCGGTATAATAGCGTAACAGAATGAATGAAGTAGGACAGGCGCTATTCTTGAATTTTGTTTGCCACAAGATCGATGTTGACGCGCATCACACCGTGCTCTTTTGCAAGCCCCGCCCACGCTGCCAATGCCGTTTTCGTCTTTTCAATCGCGTCCTCAATGGTCGAGGTGGGCAGTTTTGCGTCCTGTCCGAGCTTTACCAGATGTTCTATCTGTGGATTTCGGCCTTCACCCATCACCATGGTGCTTTGCTCGCCCCCCGGACCGGAGGAAAACGTCAGATCATAGGCGGGTGACAGGCGCCATTTACCGGATTCATCCATTATGAAGGTGAAATTCTTGGAATGGTCATCGCGGTTATATGCCAGCACATTGAAAACGGCCAAGCGGTACATTTTTTCGGCCTCGCGAATGTCTTTCGTAAGTATCATAGTCAGCGCGATCAGATCTTCGTAGTCAAGCGAGGGTGTCCTAAAATCGGAATGAAGCAGGCCGCAAACACTATGCGTGTGCAGGCGAGTGCTGCCATTGCGATCAAAACGTCTGGTTGCGAAGTATCCGGGGGAGCCAACCCCCGGGAAAAGATGCACCGGTTCCATCTCCAGACCGGCCTCCACGGCCATCAGCGCATAGACATACTCAATCGCTCCGGCATCCTGCCCATCGGTAACATTCGGGAATTTCACCAGCCACGGCTCGAAGGCCTCGGGCATGGGGTGTGTCCCGTGAATGATGTTTTGCATCATTGCATCAACGCCGATCATCGCCTTGGGGCGCGCACCGGCAGAGGATCCGTTCAGTCGCAGCAATTCCTGCAATACGTCTGAAGCCCCCCCATCCAATACCTGCTTGGCGTCTGCGGCCAGCCTGTTCAGATCCAATGCCCCGGGGGCATCTTCTGGGCCGAAATCAGGCTTATAAACCAGCGCGCCCATCCCTGAATGTCCGACATAGGCCAGCCTGTCCAGCGGGCTGAGTTGCGCGGGCATTAGCCCATCAACGCGGGCTTTGCGATCAAGGAGCAGTCGCCCCCAGCCATCTGGAAGACTATCGTTGAAGACACCGGGAAGCCCGTTGAGCAGGTGGGGGTCGAATGTTTGCACCCCGGGCTGCAGGGGGCATCTCAAAGGAGATATTTCAAGCCCGGACCGGATGAAATCCTCATCATATTCAAAGTAAATCTTGCCATCACGCAGGGCGAGCCGCCCCACAGGAACTGGATCAGCCTGTCCAAAATCGAGGCCGACATTGATTTGGTTGATCGGGTCGGGCGGCCCAAAACTCATGTCCGCCAGCCTCTCTTGGGTGTGGGTTTCTTGTCGAAATTCAACACGTCGCCGATGGACGAGAAAACCTGTTCCGAGGGTTCAATGGCGTTTACAATGGCTTCCAGACGATCCAGAATTATAAGGAGCTTTAGGAACGATTCCAGCGATATTTGTCCCTTCTGTTCGAATTTGCGCAGTGACGGCAGGCTAACCCCGGCACGCGTTGCCAGACCGGCCTGGGTCAAGCCCATCGCAAGCCGCCTGGCCTTGGTCGATGTCTGGAGCTTTTTTTGGGCTTTGGACACTGTCAGAAGTGATTTCATGGGAATACTTATGCACCTATTGGATTGCGAAGTGATACAATAGTATGAATTACGCCCAAATGCAAGGTTAAGGGCACTAAGGGGCAACCCATTTGTTCCGCTTAATCGGTTGCTTGCGTGATGTGCCCCGTGCGGAGGAAATCACCCACAAATTCCGCATAATATGCGGAGAATAAGTTTCTCAATGCTTATGCGTTTGAGGGATTTTGGCCCATGCCGACTTTGGGCGATTAACCGGTTACGCCGATCTTCATCAATATCAGGGTGTCAGCCGTTTCCTGTGATCGTGACATATTAGGGGTCGCCTGACGAATTTGCTTGGCCTCGAATGCTCAATATCCTTGAGCCGGTAAACAACCCGCCCACCAAGTTTGATGAAAAGAGGGCCTTCACCGGCCCAGCGCCAGCGCTCTAATGTGCGGGGTGAAATGGCCCAGCGGGCTGCGAGTGCGTTTTGGTTCAAGTGTCGGATTTCCATTGTCATCTCCTTATGGTCAATTTCCGGGTTTGCCGATGGTTCGAAGGGAGGCCCATAATCCCGAGCAACTCACCTGGCCTTTTGTCATGGTGACATTTGCGTAGCTTTCGGGGTGTATCAAGCTGGAAAGAAAAGTAAGGCAGTTCTTACAATATGTTAGGGGTGAATTAATTTGTTGCCCGGGAATGTTTTACCTTGCAAAGTTGTAATTTCATTCCAGGATTGCGAGGAAGAGAGACGGGTGAGCACCCGCTTTCGGCCTTTGGCTGATCGAGGTGGGTTTAATGTTATTTGAAGGTTACGTCATGCCAACACCACACCGCCCTCCACCTGCATCCCGGCGCGCTTTGCGTAAACTGGGAGAGGATATCCGCGCCGCCCGACTGCGCCGCAAGCTGCCGATGGATATCGTTGCGCAGCGCGCGGCGACGAGCCGCCCCACCATTGCCCGGATTGAAAAGGGGGATCCAGGGGTGAGTGTCGGGATCCTCGCATCGGTCCTGCAGGCCCTCAATCTTCTTGAGAATCTGGCCGAGGTTGCCGCCCCGTCAAAAGATACAACGGCGCAGAATATCCTGTTCGAGGAACTGCCAAAGCGCGCCTCGGGCCCTCGAAACAGAAGCCGGAATTTGAAGGTATCGGACGATGGCTGATGTCGAGGTACTTCTGGACTGGCAAGGTCAATGCCGACCCGTGGGCCTGATGCGCCGCCATCCGGCGCGCGGCCGTGAAAGCGTAACTTTTGAATACGATCCAGCTTGGTTTACGTCGGCCGAAAGCTTTTCAATCGACCCGGGGGCTGCCCACGGCCCCGAAATTTTTCGTCCACCTGTCGAGCAGGCCATGCCGAACATCTCCTGCTCGACAGGTGGACGAGAGTAATACAAAGGCGTGCGACGTGTTTCTAAATCCCTCGACGGGCGTCGAAAACATCCGCTGCTATACATGGAAAAGAGACTGAAACTACGGGCACTTATCGCGAATTTTTCCAATGTTCGACCCTGCACACGAGACGGAACTATTTCTATGTCGTGTCCTCCATTCATGATTGCCACCAGATACAGAAACCCGCGCGGCATCGGAATGTAAGTGATATCAGCGCACCCGCTGCCCGGCAGGGGTTTGCCTGCAAACCACGAGAGGAGAACCTGATTGGCACGGGTGATCTGCATTCCTCGTAGCAGATACGGATAAATCCGG
>CAKZNY010000048.1 GCA_937132145.1 uncultured Paracoccaceae bacterium
GCGAGAACGGTCTTGCCGGCAACGACATGAGCCACGTTCGCCAGGTCCGAACACATCCTCTTTCCCTGACCGGCGGCCAGGATTATGACATGGACGGACAATGGAATTCCTCTCGGTATCAGCGCTGGGGGGGCAGGACTCGAACCCGCTCTAACAGGACCAAAACCTGCCGTGCTTCCAGTTACACCACCCCCCAAATCACCCGGGGTGTCAGCCCCCACAGATTAACCGTGGGACGGGCGAACTCTTGTCGTGTGCAGCCACCTACACGTCGTGTAGGTGGCTGCTCACGCATCATCGTCTCTGCGCGAAGAACTCTTTGAGCAGGTCGCTGCTCTCCGCGGCGAGCACACCTTCGACCAGTTCGATCCGGTGGTTGAGCCGCCGGTCCTGGGGGATGTTGTAGAGAGACCACGCCGCTCCTGCCTTGGGATCGGGTGCCCCGTAGACGATCCGATCCAGCCGGGCCCAGACCGCAGCCCCGGCGCACATCGGGCACGGCTCCAGCGTAACATAAAGGTCAACGCTAGGCAGCCGCTCCGAACCCAAAGCCGCACAAGCCGCCCGAATTACCAGAATTTCAGCATGCGCCGTCGGGTCACACAATTCCCGTGTACGATTGCCGTTTTGGGCCAGAATTTCACCATTTGCGATGATAACCGCGCCCACCGGAGTTTCGCCTCGTTCGCCCGCCAGACGGGCCTCGGCCAGGGCAATGTCCATATATGTGGTGAATTCGCGCATTTCGGCCCTAGTCAAATGTGTGTTGTATCGTGTATGCCCCGTTCTATGACAGAAAAGAAACATGAAGGCGAGCGGATCGCCAAGCGTCTTTCGCGCGCAGGGGTTGCCTCGCGCCGCGAAGTTGAACGGATGATTGCGGCTGGACGCATAAGCGTTAACGGCAAGTTGCTGGAGTCTCCGGCATTCAATGTTGTGCCTTCGGACCGGATTTTGGTGGACAACAAACCTGTTGCGGCCGCCGAGCCTGCGCGGCTGTGGAAATACTACAAGCCCAAGGGCCTCGTTTCGACCAATAACGATGAAAAAGGCCGCGAGACGATTTTCGATCGCCTGCCCGATGATTTGCCGCGCGTAATGACCATTGGACGCCTCGATTTGAATTCCGAGGGGATGTTGCTGCTGACCAATGACGGCGAGCTGAAGCGCAAGCTGGAGCTGCCCTCGACCGGTTGGGTGCGCAAATACCGCGTGCGGGTGAACGGCTATCCGACGAACGAGACGCTGGAGCCGTTGCGCAAAGGTATCACCGTTGACGGCGAACGTTTCTTGCCGATGCAAGTGGTTCTGGATCGCCAGCAGGGCGCGAATGCATGGCTGACGATTGGCCTGCGCGAGGGCAAGAACCGCGAGATCCGCCGTGCGATTGAAAGCATCAACATGACGGTGAACCGGCTGATCCGGATTTCCTACGGGCCGTTTCAGCTTGGCGAAATGAAGCTGGGCGAGGTCGAGGAAATAAAGGCCAAGGTTTTACGCGACCAGTTGGGCATTGAACGTCCTACTGAAATCGAACGCAAAGTCGCCCCGACCGAGAAACCACGTGCCCCGAGGGTTCGGCAAGTCCGCCCCGGCTCGGCCAGCCCGGGAATTTCGCTACGCGGCAAAAAACGTGCGGGCAGCAAGGTTAAGCGCAAGCCGGCTCCGTTTAAAGGTAAATGATTGATCATCACAGGCTTCCCCTTCGGGAGCCGTATATCGAGTATGTTTTCCTCGGCGAAATTAGCCAATAGGTATGGCGGCGCGGCATTACCGGATTTGGGGAATAAGGTCGCGCACCATTCCAAAGGCGATCCGAGTGCTTAACAAGGGCGACTTTGATGTAGTCGACAACGTAAGCGACCTCGTAGACTTATTGTTTGGCGTACCTCGCCGTAGGGTGTGCGGTCCCCGCGCACCATTTGGTCGAAACGTTGTCACGGTGCGCGGAAACCGCACACCCTACGAATGTTAATAAAACCGACCGCAAATTTGTGCATACGCGTTGTGCACGCATTGTGTACGGGTTGTGCACAGCGTTTTCCGCCGGAAAACCCGATTAGTTAACGCCACCGCGCATTACATTTTGGCCAGATAGCCCACACCCAGTTCCGCCGTCACCCGCGCAAAATCGGGGGCGAGGGCCTGTGGCTCGGTGGCCTCCATATGGCTACCGATCCACGCAAGCAGGGCCATTCGGCGCAGCATTATGAAGCTGTCAATTTCAAAGATTTCCGCGCCACTCAGGGGGCGAAATTCGCGATATCCCTTGACCCAGGCCTTGCGCAACGCCGGAATTTGCGGGTCATCCTCGATGAACGAAATAGCTGCGGCGAAGTCGTACAGGAACCAGCCAAACCCGCAATCGTCAAAGTCGATCAGGCGCGTTTCGCCGTTGTGAACCAGTATATTTGCAAGCCGCATGTCGGCGTGAATCAACCCGTAATTTTGCGCCGTTTGCCCAAAAGCGTTCAGGCGATGGCGCACCACGCGCTCCACCCGTTCCAGAATACGGCGGATGTCATTGGTCACATTTGGCGCGGCCCGCCAGTCCCCCCAATTGGCATTTTCGCCAAAGACTTCGGGTAATCCCCACGCCAAACGCTCGAAGTTTTCAGGCCGTGTCCAGCTTTGACTATGGTTGTGCGTTTGGGCGGCGATGCGGCCAAGCTCGGTGAAAGACGCGGTCAAATCTTCGCTCTGATCGGGGTGTTCACCGTTGATATAGTTGAATAAAACCATAAACCGCCCATCGTCGGCCTGAACCATCCTGCCATTAATTCCGGCAATTGCGATGGGCGTATTCAGGGGCAGGGCGGCGCTCCATTCCAGCTCGCATTCAATTGCGCGCTCGGTGTTATACCCTTGGCGATGCACGCGCAGCACGGCCTTAAAACCTTCGCTCTCAACCAGATAGGTTTCGTTTTCCGAGACGTTGATAAGCGTCGCCTGCGCGCCTTCGGGAATATCCCAGAGATGGAGGGGTAATGTGTTCATGCGGCCCGTTTAGTCGCTAATATGCGCAGGTTCAACGGCCATTGACCGCGCCCTTGCAACGCCCTACCTAACAGATATGCGGATGGCTGGATGGCTGCACCTTTAGGGGTGAGGAAAGTCCGGACTCCATGGAGAAGTGACGCCGGTTAACGGCCGGCCGGGGCAACCCGAGGGAAAGTGCCACAGAGAACAGACCGCCTTGCATGCAAGGTAAGGGTGAAACGGTGGAGTAAGAGCCCACCGCGTTGCTGGCAACAGGAACGGCACGGTAAACCCCGTCAGGAGCAAGGCCAAATAGGGATCGCGCGTCGCAAGACAGGTCTTCAACCGAGCGATCCGGGTTGGCTGCAAGAGCCTGTTGGTAACAGCAGGCCCAGACGAATGGTCATTGAAGGGCGCAAGCCCGGAACAAAATCCGGCTTATAGGCCATCCGCATATTTTCCGTATTTACGCGACGGCGTACACCGCGCTCACCGTAAAGTTGCGACATTTTGGCATTTTCGTGTTATAATTGGAAACATTGATTCAGGTCAATGAAGCTATACCTATTGGGGTAGACAAGCAGGCGAGTATTTTAAAACGAACGGAGAATGTAATGAAGACTCTCAAAATCGTGGCGCTGGCGGCTGTTGTCGGTTTGGCCGGTGTGACAACAATCTGGGCGCAAGGTGATCATGGCGACGGCGTAACAACGACCCGATTGCTTATGCCAATAATGAACGCGAACCGTGGAATGGAGCTGTTTGCGTCAAAAGGTTGTGCAACGTGCCACGCGGTTAACGGAGTCGGCGGGGAGGATGCAAGCCCGCTGGATGCACATGACATGGACGAATATATGAACCCGTTCGATCTGGCCGCAAAAATGTGGCTGATGGCCCCGTATATGATTGCGGCGCAGGAAGATGAACTGGGCGAGCAAATTTTGTTCACGGGCGACGAGTTGTCAAACCTTATTGCGTTTTTGCACGATGATGCACAGCAAAAATTGTTTACCGAAGAATTTCTAGAGATCATGTCCGCAGATGCATCAAAGCACGGAGATGGTGACGGGGGCCACGACGACGGCGAAGAAGAAGATCACGACGAGGAAGAGGAAGAGCACGATGAAAGCGAAACTGAAGAAGTCCATGACGACGATGAAGCGCCTCACGACTAATATCCGAGAGGCAGTAAACCTCAAGCCCTTCATGGCTGGATCCGCAACTGCAACGCTTGTAGCGCTGAATGCATCCGCGGCATCCGCTGATGTGGGTGAAAAATTCGGGTATGGCGGCCACATGTGGGGTTCCGGAACCGGATGGTTTTATGGAGGGCACGCCCTTATGTTCGTATTCTGGATTGGTGTAATCGTGTTGATTGTCCTAGCTGTGCGCTGGGCGGGCGACCGAAAATCCGGCGGCAACAGCGAAAGGTCGCTGAACATCTTGAAGGATCGTATGGCGCGCGGCGAGATTGAACCCGCAGAATACGAGGAACGTCGGAAAATACTGGAAATATGAAGACGCGGGCAGGTCAAATGATGATCTGCCCGTAGCAATTTTAGATGATGGCTTGGCAAATAATCATAATAACCACCATGGAAACTGTGAAACCCGCTTCGGTATGGCGCGCGTAAGCGTTTTTACCGGTAAAGAATGCGCTGGCTCCGGCCAGAAACACCATCGTCAGTGTGATCAAAATAATGGTAAAAAGCGCCTCGTTCTTGGCGGTTACGGCAACAACCCAAGCCAGTAGAAATGTCCCGATTGCTTGTGCAATCATTGCACCGGCAGGCGGCTTATCTGGGCTATCGGGGTTTATGCCAACGCCCTCGGCCCATTTCTTTCCGAACATTTTGGGCGAGAACCAAAGCATGCCCAGCCCAAAAGACAACGCAAAACCGACTATCGTCGCCAGCCAGTTAATATCTGTTATTTCACTCATCTCATTCCCCTTTTTATTATATACGCCACTTATATGGCTGATCTCAGCCTAACACATCGGCTAGTGTGTTCAAAATCTTACCCCATCCAGCTTTGTGATTGTCTCGCGATTCCTCTGTCTCGAACTTAACATGAGATAGCTCGACGGTTGTGCCGTCGCCGTTCGGGGTGAATGTTATCGCGACGTTGCTGGGGGTCTCCGAGAACGGGGTTTCCCATGTGAAGGCAACGCGCGATTGGGACTGGTCTTGGTCTCCATTGTCATCAAAATCTCGAAGCACCTTCCTACGGTCTTGTTTGTATTTGCCTAAACGACCCTTTCGCCTACAACCCCTGATAACCCCTTTTTCCGGGTTATCAGGATCTGTCGATATTTATATTGGGATATTGTGGGAAAAAACAAATTATTTTTCTACCACATATAGTGGCGGCACGTCGCAGCACCACTATACCTGCCGTTAAAGGTGTAAAAACACGCAATTACA